>JBDTSU010000228.1:0-5862 GCA_039930965.1 Betaproteobacteria bacterium | reverse complement strand
TCAATTGCGGCGGTCAGGCCGACATCGCCATCATCGTGCAGCACACCAAGCCGCCGACGATCAATCACGCCCTGGTCGCCAATGTGTGCGAGCGTCCCGCGGTCGTTGCGCGATGCCCGGTCGCCGCGATCCGGCCGGCGCTGGTCAACGGCAAGCCTTCGCTGGAGATCGATGAGAAAAAATGCATGTGCTGCGGCGCCTGCTACCCGCCGTGCCCGCCGATGCAGATCAACGATCCCGAGCATACCAAGCTCGCCATCTGGGTTGGCGGAAAGAATTCAAACGCGCGCGGCAAGCCCACGTTCATGAAGATGGTTGCCTCGGGCCTGCCCAACAACCCGCCACGCTGGCCGGAAGTATCGGCCATGGTGAAGAAGATCCTGTACACCTACAAGGCCGATGCACGCCCGTGGGAGCGCATGGCGGACTGGATCGAGCGCATCGGCTGGCCACGATTCTTCGAAAAATGCGACCTGCCGTTCACCAAGTACCTGATCGACGACTGGCGCGGTTCGCGGGCCAACCTCAATGCCTCGACACACATTCGCTTTTGAATGTGACCGCTCCACCCGCACGGAAAGAGACATGAAAATTGGTTTGATGGTCAACGAAGGGCCGTACACGCATCAGGCGTCCGACACCGCATGGCAGTTCGCGCGCGCCGCGCTGGCCGCCGGACACCAGATTTCGCGGGTGTTTTTCTATCACGACGGCGTCAATAACGGCACGCGCCTGACCGAACCTCCGCAGGATGACCGGAACGTCGTCAGCCGCTGGTCCACACTCGCCGAAGAGCACCAGATCGACCTCGTGGTTTGCGTTGCGGCGGCCTTGCGGCGCGGCATCAAGGACGAGAATCTGGCGAAAGGCTTCCGCATCTCCGGGCTTGGGCAGTTGGCGGATGCCGGCATCAAGGCCGACCGGCTGGTGGTCTTCGGCGACTGAACGCGGACGGGTAATCGGCCTGTAAGCCGCACCAGTGCTTGCGTTCAGGCCGTTTCCCCTCTCGAAATAGATGTATTTTCACGGACAGGCAGGCGATGGAAGAAGAGCAAAAATCTGGCGGCAAGATCAAGAAGTTCATGTTTCTGAACCGCAAGGCGCCCTATGGAACGGTGTACGCACTGGAAAGTCTCGAGGTCGTGTTGATCACCGCAACCTTTGATCAGGACGTGAGCGTCGTGTTCATGGATGACGGCGTATACGAACTCGCCAAGGGGCAGAACACCAAGGCGGTCGAAATCAAGAACTTTTCGCCCGCCTATCGCGCACTCGACGGCTACGACGTGGAGAAACTGTACGTCGAACGCGAGTCGCTGGACGCGCGCGGCCTCACCGAGGCTGATCTGGTCGTCGCCGTCGAGGTGCTCTCGGCGGCGGAAATGGGCCGGCTGATGGCCGAGCAAGACGTGGTTCTGAGCTCTTGAGGAAAATCATGCTGCACATCGTCAACAAATCACCCTACGAAAAAAACGCGCTGGAAAGCTGTCTTCGCGTCGCCGAGGCCGGCAGTGCTGTGCTGCTGACCGAGGACGGTGTCTATGCGGCGGTACGTGGCGGCAGCGCCGCGGAGAAACTGCTGAAGGCGGCTGAGTCGCTCAAGTTGTACGCGCTGGCGCCGGATGTCCAGGCGCGTGGCATGGCCGAGAGAATGATCGACGGCGTGACACTGGTGGATTACACCGGCTTCGTCGAATTGGTCACGACCCATCCGGTAAACCTGAGCTGGCTATGAACCCATCAAAACAATTTCCGCCTCCAAGCAATTCCGCCAAACCCCAAGGAGATCGTTATGGCCTTTGAAATCAATGGCAAGACTTATGAAACCGACGAAGAGGGCTACCTCCTGAATCTCGCCGACTGGACCGAGGAAGCAGCCGGCTTTATTGCGAAGACGGAGAACCTCGAACTCTCCGATGCTCACTGGGAAGTGGTCAACTTCCTGCGCCAGTATTACAACGACTTCCAGATTGCCCCGGCGGTGCGCGTGCTGACCAAGGCGATCGGCAAGCAGCTCGGCCCGGACAAAGGCAACAGCAAGTATCTCTACGAACTGTTCCCGTACGGTCCCGCCAAGCAGGCGTGCAAGATTGCCGGCTTGCCGAAGCCAACCGGCTGCGTTTGATCCGGGCGCAACGCAGACATTCACACGCGCGGCGCAGAGACCGACATGTCAACTGTCACACTGCTGTATGTGGCGGCGTTCTATCTCGCCGGGCTGGTCTTCATTGTCGGGCTTGCCCGCCGCATCGCCGACTACGCGCGTACCCCCGCCCCGTTGAGGATTCCGACCACCCCTGCCCCGCTTACCGGCAGCGGTGTTGCGGTAAGCATGGCGCGCGAAGTAATGCTGTTCGAGAGTCTTTTCAAATCGAGCAAATGGACCTGGTTGTTCGGCTGGATGTTTCATGCCGCGCTGTTGCTGGTATCCCTGCGTCATTTACGCTACGTGACCGATCCGGTATGGACGTGGGTGCAATGGGTCCAGCCGTTCGGCGTCTATGCCGGCTTCGCGTTGATTGCGGGACTTGCCGGTCTATGGGCACGGCGCGTGATGGTTGATCGCGTGCGATACATCTCAACACCTTCGGATCATCTGATGCTGGCGCTATTGCTCGCCATCGGCGTCAGCGGCATGAGCATGCGGTTCGTTGCGCACACCGACATCATCGCGACAAAGGCATTCATGCTTGGCCTGCTTACTCTGGATCCGCAACCGCTGCCCACCGACCCGATGCTGCTGGTGCACCTGGCGCTCGTCATCGTGCTCATGATCATCTTCCCCATCAGCAAGCTGCTTCACGCCCCCGGTATCTTCTTCAGTCCGACGCGCAACCAGAGTGACAACGCGCGCGACAACCGCCATGTGACCGCATGGGCTACTACCGTGAAGCGCGAGGGCTAGGCCATGGCGGTCGCACCATTCGAAACACCGCGGCTCAAGGGCTATCCCGTCATCCCGTTGGTACAGAAGGGGGCGATGGCGCACAGCAAACCATACATCGCCTCGGCCACCATCCAGAACGCCATCGGCTTTCCCGGGGAACTGGTCGATAACTGGCAGGAAAAGGCCATTGCCCGGATGGGCGAACTGTTGCGGAACTACCGCTCCCTCAAGGTGTACATGGACGCCTGCGTGCACTGCGGCGCGTGCTCGGACAAGTGCCACTATTTTCTCGGCACCGGTGACGCCAAGAACATGCCGGTCGCGCGGCAGGACCTGATGCGCAAGATCTATCGCCGCTATTTCACATTCGCCGGCAAGTACTTTCCCTGGCTGGTCGGCGCCGAGGACCTCACGCGCGAGGTGCTCGACGAGTGGTACACCTACTTCAACCAATGTTCCGAGTGCCGGCGTTGTTCCGTGTTCTGCCCTTATGGTATCGACACCGCCGAAATCACCATGGCCGCCAAGGAGATCATGGACTCGGTCGGCATGGGCCAGAAATACTCGAACGAAATCATCGGCAAGGTGCATCGCATCGGCAACAATCTCGGCATTCCGCAGCCGGCGCTCGAAGACACGTTGCTCGGACTGGAGGAAGACACGAAGGATGAAACCGGCGCGGACGTGAAATTTCCGCTCGATGTGGCCGGCGCGGAGGTGATGCTGGTCACGCCTTCGGCTGATTTCTTTTCCGAACCGCACGTCGAAAGCCTGATCGGCTACGCCAAGGTGTTTCACGCCGCCGGCATCAGCTGGACGCTGAGTTCGCACGCCTCCGAAGCGGGCAATTTCGGCCTGTTCATCGGCAACTACCAGCAGATGCAGGAAATCTCGATGCGCGTACGCGAGGCGGCGATCGAACTCGGCGTCAAGCGCATCGTCGTCGGCGAATGCGGCCACGCCTGGCGTGTCGCCTACAACTTCTGGAATACGCTGATCGGCCCCTTTGACTTTCTCGATTCGCGCTATCCGGTGCCGCAGCACATCTGCGAATTCACCTGGGATCTGATCCAGCGCGGCGCGCTCCGGTTCGACAAGGAGGCCAACGACGACCGCATCATCACTTTCCACGACTCATGCAATGTCGCCCGCGCCTCGCGGATGGGCCCCTCCCCGGGCGGACAATTCGTGATTCCGCGCGCGATCATCACCTCGGTCGCCAACCATTTCCACGACATGGCGCCGGACACCATCCGCGAGGGCACCTTCTGTTGCGGGGGCGGCGGCGGACTGCTTACCGACGATCTGATTGAATTGCGCGTCAAGGGCGCGTTGCCGCGCATGGAAGCGCTGAAGACGGTGGTGGACGACCATGGCGTGAACTTCATGGCAACAATCTGTGCAATCTGCAAGGCCCAGTTCAGCAAGGTCTTGCCGTATTACGGTTTCGATATGAGCATGGTCGGCGGCGTTCATCAGTTGGTGAGCAAGGCGATCCGCTTCGACAAATAGCACCAGGTTCCCAGCGTACCGGCGAACCGGACACGTTGAACAAAGGAGAGTCTGTCATGACAGACGTTGTAGAGCCCGCAAAGACCAAACCACTGACTTTCCGGCGTTACCAGGACGGCGACCAACTCACGCGCAACTGGCAGGAAAAAATATTCGATGCGGACCACTCGCACAAATGCCCCACCTATATCCAGAGCACGCCGCCATGCCAGGGCAGTTGCCCGTCCGGCGAGGACATTCGCGGCTACCTTAACATCGTGCGCGGCATCGAGAAGCCTCCGGCAGGCATGTCCTGGCAGGAGTACGCATTCCGCCGCCTCACCGAGGCCAATCCGTTTCCCTCGGTGATGGGCCGGGTATGCCCGGCACCATGCGAGTCCGGCTGCAACCGCAACGAGGTCGAGGACTTCGTCGGCATCAACTCGGTCGAGCACTTCCTCGGCGAGTACGCGATCGCCAACAACCTCACCTTCGCGCCACCGGCAACGCAGTCGGGCAAAAACGTTGCCGTGATCGGCGGCGGGCCGGCCGGGCTCTCGTGCGCCTACCAGCTCGCGCGCAAGGGACACCATGTCACCGTTTTCGACGATCACGTGGAGCTCGGCGGAATGATGCGTTACGGCATTCCCGGTTTTCGCACGCCGCGCACGGTACTCGACGCGGAAATCCAGCGCATCCTTGACCTCGGCGTGACGACGCGGCTTTCCTGCCGCATCGGCACCGACGTGACCATGGAAGAGATTCGCCGCGATTTCGACGCGGTCTTCCTCGGCATGGGCGCCCAATCCGGGCGCGCCCTGCCGGTCGAGGGGACCGAGGCGCCCAACTGCGTGACAGCGACGGATTTCCTGCGTGCCTTCAACGACGGGCGCATGCTGCACGTCGGCAAGCGCGTCGTCGTGGTTGGCGGCGGTGATACCTCGATCGACGTCGCCACCGTGGCGCGCCGACTCGGCCACATCGACAAGGCCAATCCCAGCGAACGTCCGGAACTGGCCATCATGGGGCAGATCGCGCACGACGTCGCCGAAGTGTCGGCCAAATGCGGCGCGGAGGTGACGCTGACCTCGGTATTCAATATCGACAAAATGCAGGCCAACAAGCACGAAATCGAGCAGGCGCTCGCCGAAGGCATTGCCATTCGCGGCAGCATGGCGCCGGTCAAGGTGATTTGCGCCGAAAATGGCCGGGCGATCGCCCTGCGTATCATCCGTTGCGAAGCCAAGCTGGTCGCGGGCCGCCTCGAAATCAAGAATATCGAGGGCACCGAGGAAGATATTCCCGCCGACCTGATCGTCTCGGCCATCGGCCAGGCGGTCGATTTCACCGGGCTTGAAGAATTCAACAATGGCAAGGGGGCGGTGGCCGCCGACCGCAACTATCAGGTCACCGGCAAGGCGGGAATATTTGTCGGTGGCGACATCATCCGCCCCCACCTGCTGACCACCGCGATTGGCCACGGC
>JBDTSU010000227.1:0-5886 GCA_039930965.1 Betaproteobacteria bacterium | reverse complement strand
TTTGCGTGACGAAACATGGATCTCCGCTCGGCGCAACCCTTGTGGTTGTTCGCGGAGATGACAGTTTGGGACTTGATCAGAGGTTCCCTAATCGCCGGATCAACAGATGTTTCCAAAGTCATGGATCGCCATTTGGTGCGGCCTTCAGGGCGAAAGTGGCCGGAAAAGCCCGTCAATGCTGGAGTTTCGCAATTGAAGAAGCTATAGTATGATGCCGTTATCAGTCATCATATTTCATGAGTTTGACCATGCGCACCATCATCGATCTTCCCGAGTCACAACTTGCCGCGCTGCGCGAACTTGAGCAGCGCAAGAAAGTCTCGCGTGCCGAATTGATCCGCCAGGCGGTCGCCCAGTATGTGGTGCGCCACGCTGATTCTGGATCGGCATTTGGCGCATGGAAGAAGCCGAAGCGCCGGGCAGTGGACGGACTCGCGTTGCAGACCAAATTGCGCGCCGAATGGGATCGCTAAAGTTTCTTTTGCTGGATTTCCACCGATGAAGGCACTATTCGACACCAACATTCTGATTGACTTCCTGAACGGTATCCCCGCCGCCAGGACAGAGCTTGATCTCTACGAATCGCGTGCCATAAGCATCGTGACGTGGATGGAAGTCATGTGTGGAGGCGAGCCGGAACTCGCGGACACCACACGCGCGTTTCTGAGTCGGTTCACCATGATTCCCATCGGCGAGGAGATCGCCGAACGGGCGGTCACGCTGCGCCGCGACCGAAATCTGAGGCTGCCCGACGCGATCATTCTTGCCACTTCTCTCGAGACCGGGTTGATGCTGGTCACCCGGAATACGAAAGACTTCAGCGACAAACTACCCGGGGTTCGACATCCGTACCGCGTTTGACCGGCGACGCGAACCCTGCGAGGGGACGGGGCTTTCCATTCTGAATGCGGCAGCCATCCTATTCGTGCCACGAATGCCCGTTGCGCTCCGTCATCGCGATGGCGGCACTCGGTCCCCAACTGCCGGCGGTGTAAGGCCTGACTTTCTGGCCGGTGCTGCGCCAGCCGTCGATGATGCCGTCGATCCATTGCCACGCCGCTTCCACTTCATCCCGCCGCACGAACAGGGCGGAATTGTTCCGCAGTACATCGAGCAGCATGCGTTCATAGGCGATGCGCCGGCGGGTCTGCGCGAAAGCGTCGCCCAGCGACAGGTTCAACGGCACCTGCGCGAGCTTCACTTCATTCATGCCGGGTTTCTTGTGCATTAGTGTCAACGTGATCATTTCCTCCGGCTGCAGCTTGATCAACAGCGTATTCGGCGCCAGCGTCGCGCCAATGCCGGCGAAGATGTTGTACGGCGCCGGCTTGAACTGGATCATGATTTCGCTCGAGCGTTTCTGCAAGCGCTTGCCGGTGCGCAGGTAGAAAGGCACACCCGCCCAGCGCCAGTTATCGACTTCCACGCGCAGCGCGATGAACGATTCGGTATCGCTCGCGGGCTTGGCGCCGGCTTCTTCAAGATAGCCCAGTGCCGACCCGCCTCCGCTGAAACCCGAGGTGTACTGGCCGCGCACGGTGTGGGTCGCGACATCGGCGGCGGTGATGGGACGCAACGACCACAGCACTTTCACTTTTTCGTTGCGCACCGCGGACGGCGTGAAACTGGCCGGCGGTTCCATGGCGACCAGGCAAAGCAGTTGCAGCATGTGGCTTTGCACCATGTCGCGCAACGCGCCGGTGCTGTCATAGAACGGCCAGCGCCCATCAACCCCTACCGTCTCGGCGACGGTAATCTGCACCTGCTCGATGGCGTTGGCATTCCATAGCGGCTCGAAGATCGCATTGGCGAAGCGCAGCGCCAGCAGGTTCTGCACGGCCTCCTTGCCCAGGTAATGATCAATACGGAACACCTGGTTCTCGTCGAAGGCGGCGCCGATGGCTTCATTGACCTTGCGCGCGGTCTCCAGATCGGTGCCGATCGGTTTTTCGATGGTGATGCGCGAGAGTTTGTCGACCAGGCCGGCGTCGCGCAGGGCGAGGCAGATCGGGCCGAATAATTGCGGGCCGGTGGAGAGGTAGTACATCACGCCGCCCTCGCCGGGCGCCAACACCGCCTTGATGGGCTCCAGTCCGCCGGGCGCCTGGACGTCCACCGTGACATAGCGGATTCGCCTGGCGAAGCTGGCGAAGAAATCCTCGTCGAAGAGCGTGGCGTTGGCGGATTTCTGGATGGCGTCCCGGACCTTGGCGATAAATGCATCGTCCGACAAATGCGAGGTCGCGGCGCCAATCAACTGGAACTGCTTCGGCAGCAGGCCGTCCTTATCGAGGGCGTACAGCGACGGCCACAACATGCGTTTGGCGAGGTCGCCGGTGGCGCCGAACAACACCATGGCGCGGCAGTCGGGAGCAGGAGCTTTTGAGATCATGTCGAGGTTTCGTCAGTTCAGTTGTGTGTGGCCAGTTGCGCGGCGGCTAGCGCGCGGCGGCGGATTTCATTCCAGTCCTGGTTCGCGATCAATGCCGCGGGTGACAGCCACGAACCACCCACACAGGCCACGTTCGGTAGCGCCAGGAAAGCCGCAGCCGACTCGGCGTCGATGCCGCCAGTCGGGCAAAACAGCACTTGCGGGAACGGCCCGCCGAGCGCTTTCAGCATCTCGACGCCGCCGGCCTGCCGCGCCGGGAACAGTTTCATGGCCGTAAAACCGGCATCGAGCGTGCGCATCACGTCCGAGGGCGTCATCGACCCCGGCAGGAAGGCAAAGCCCGATGTGGCGGCATGCGCCAGCAGCCCGGGGGTGGTGCCGGGGCTCACGCCAAACTGGGCGCCGGCCGCGCGCGAAGCATCCATGTCGGCGATGTTGGTGATGGTGCCGACACCGACAATGGCTTGTGGCACCGCGGCGCGAATGGCACGCACACAATCGAGTGCCACCGGCGTGCGCAGGGTAACCTCCAGGACGCGAATGCCACCGCTGACCAGCGCCTCGGCCAGCGGCACCGCATCCGCCACGCGGTCGAGCACGATGACGGGCATCACCGGGCTCGCGGCGAGGATGTCGCGAATGGCGGTCATGGACGAACCCCGGTCAGCACCGGTTCCGGCGCTCTCACCGGACTTGCCGGCTCCTCGACAAGCGTGCCAAAAGTGCCGGCACCTTCTTCTGCGGTCAGTGCCACGGCACGCGCCGATTGAAACAGCTCACGGCCCATGCCGAACTGGTTGGCCGAAAGATCGGCCGTGGACGGCACGCGTTGCGCCCATTCCTGTGCGGACACCTTGGCGTCGAGCGTACCGGCTTCGACATCGAGGCGAATGATGTCGCCATTCCGCACTTTGCCCAGCGGCCCGCCGGCCAGGCATTCCGGCGAAACATGAATCGCCGCCGGCACCTTGCCGGAGGCGCCGGACATGCGACCGTCGGTCACCAGCGCAACGTGAAAACCCGCATCCTGCAACGATCCCAGTGCCGGCGTAAGTTTGTGCAATTCGGGCATGCCATTGGCGCGGGGCCCCTGAAAACGCACCACCGCCACAAAATCGCGCTGCAGTTCGCCGCGCTTGAAACTCGCCAGCACATCGTTCTGGTCATCGAATACCCGTGCCGGCGCTTCCACGACGCGATGTTCGGGCGCCACGGCGGACACCTTGATCACCGAGCGGCCGAGATTGCCGCGCAGCACGCGCAGCCCGCCATCGGCGCTGAACGGGGCCGCGGCCGTGCGCAACACGCCATCGTCCCCGCTTACCATCGGCGCTGCTGTCCAGGTGATGGTCTCGCCGTTGAGCCGCGGCTCCTCGGTGTAGCGGGCCAGCGACTGTCCGGCGACGGTCAGCACATCGCCGTGCAGCAAGCCTGCGGAAAGCAACTCGCGAATCACGAAACCCGCGCCGCCGGCGGCATGGAAATGATTGACGTCGGCGCTGCCGTTGGGATAGATGCGCGCCAGCAACGGCACTACCGCAGACAGCGCATCGAAATCGTTCCAGTTGATGATGATGCCGGCGGCGCGCGCAATCGCCACCAGGTGAATGGTGTGATTGGTCGAGCCGCCTGTCGCAAGCAAACCGACGATGGCGTTGACGATGGCGCGCTCATCGACGACCTTGGCGAGCGGCGTGTACTCGTTGCCGAGGTGCGTGATCGCCGCGATGCGCCGGGCCGCTTCGCCGGTCAGCGCATCGCGCAGCGGCGTGTTGGGGGTGATGAAGGCGGCGCCCGGCAGGTGCAGGCCCATGACTTCCATCAGCAGCTGGTTGCTGTTGGCGGTGCCGTAGAAGGTGCAGGTGCCGGGGCCGTGATAGGCGCGGCTCTCGGCCTCCAGCAACGCGGCCCGATCGAGCTTGCCTTCGGCGAACTGCTGGCGAATCTTCGCTTTCTCGTCATTGGAGAGGCCGCTGGTCATCGGCCCGGCGGGCACGAAAATGGTGGGCAGGTGGCCGAACTGCAGGGCACCGATCAACAGGCCGGGGACGATTTTGTCGCAGACGCCGAGGCAGAGGACCGCATCAAACACGCCGTGCGACAGCGCGATCGCCGTCGACATGGCGATCACGTCACGTGAAAACAGGGAAAGTTCCATACCCGGCTGGCCCTGGGTCACGCCGTCGCACATGGCGGGCACCCCGCCGGCAAATTGTGCCGTTACCCCTGCCGCCCGGGCCGCGCGCTTGATCAGGTCGGGAAAGCGCGCCAGCGGCTGGTGCGCGGACAGCATGTCGTTGTAGGCCGAGACGATACCGATGTTGGGCGCGCGGATCTCGCGCAGCACCAGTTTGTCCGCCGCCGTTTCCGCGGCAAAGGAATGGGCGAGATTGGTGCAGGAGATGCGGCCCCGCGATGTCCCCGCGGCGCGCGCCTGCTCGGTGTGCCGCAGATAGGCTGCGCGGCTGAGTTCGCTGCGAATCCTGACCCGGTCAGTGATTTCCGCCACGGTTTGATGAAGCGCCATACCTGTTCCTTTGCAGCCTGTTGGTTGGAAGTTCAAATGAATTGTAGAAAATCTACAGCACTGTGTCAATGGCGGACAGGCCGCGCGGAATGGCGCACCTGCCGTATTACATAGCTAATGTGTCGCGCCGCCTGGCGCGTTTGATGACGTTATTTGACAAACGTGTTGACAAACTACAGGACCGGCGGGAGAATAAATCATGTGGAAAATCCCGAAAAATCATTGTTCACGGCGGGCGCGCGGCCAGGTCATTAGCGGGTGCGTGCAAGCTTCCCGCCGGCATTGAAAATGGCCACGACCCAACCCGTCCGGCGGCGCCCGGCACCGGTCGCCGTCGCCGCGCGTCCGGCCGGGTTACTCGATCGCATCGAAAGCATGCTGGACGAGATGCGGCCTTCCGAGCAGGTGGTCGGGCGCTTTGTCCTGCGCCACCCCAACCTGGTCATCAGTCTATCCTTTCCGGAAATTGCCGCACGCACCGGCGTGAGCCAGCCCAGCGTTGCGCGCTTTTGCCTGGCCGCCGGCTTCAGCGGCTACCGCGATTTCAAGCTGCGGCTGGCGCAGAGCTTGGCCAACGGCGTTCCCTTCGTGCATCACGATGTCGGCCTGCAGGATTCGATGGCCGATGTCGGCGCGAAGGTGTTTGACCGCGGTATTGCCGCGCTGGTCACGGTGCGCAATCACCTGGATCCGGCGGCGCTTGAGCGCGCCACGCGCCTGCTGGCGGGCGCGCGGCGCATCGAGTTCTACGGCCTTGGCAACTCGGGTATCGTGGCGATGGATGCGCAGCACAAGTTTTTCCGGCTTGGGGTGCCGGCGGTGGCGTATTCCGATCCGCATGTGCATGCGATGTCGGCGTCGCTGCTCGACAAGGGCGATGTCGTGGTGGCCATCTCGGGAACCGGCCGGACCCGGGAACTCATCCGCAGCGTTGAGATCGCGCTCGGCGCCGGCGCGTCCGTGATTG
>JBDTSU010000226.1:0-5886 GCA_039930965.1 Betaproteobacteria bacterium | reverse complement strand
CATGGCGAGCCATGCCACGGGAAGAGAACGGAAAAGCGCCGGCCAGCGGCCCATTATCGAGCGCGCAGAGCCTGTCCTGAGCCTGTCGAAGGGCCCGACATAGCACGAAGGGCAGATTGGACTTCACAAGGATGATCGTCGCCAAGAGTGAAAATGGTGATGAGGAGGGGCCGACCCATGAAATATGCAGGCTAGACGCCGGCCGATGCCGAGCCGCGCCGCAACATGTTCTTGCCGGCCTGCTTGCCGGCGTACATAGCGGCATCGGCCGACTTCAGCATGCCCGCTGCATCGTGACCGTCAATCGGCGCCAGCACATAGCCGATGGTGACACCGACCCGGCAGCTCTCCTGCTCGAGCGCGAACGGCGCGCGGAAGATTTCCAGCAATTTACCGCCGAGTTCACTGGCTTGCTGGTCGCTTTGCAGGCCGCCGGCCATCACCACGAATTCATCGCCGCCGACCCGCGCCACCACATCGCCGGTGCGCATGGTCGCGCGCAGGCGCTGGGCGACGATGGCCAGCAATTCGTCACCAACATCGTGCCCAAACTGGTCGTTCACCGGCTTGAAGCCGTCGAGATCGAGCATATAGACCGCAAGTAATTGCTCGGGATTGCAGTTGTGCAGCGCGGCCGCCAGCGTGGTATTCAGACCGCGGCGGTTGAGCAGCCCGGTGAGCGGATCGCTGTGCGCGAGCGAGTGCAGGGTTTCGTGTTCGCGGGTGGCGCGTTGCGCGGCGACATGCACGGCGGCGGATCGCAGGACGGCGATCCGCATGAAGATCAGCATGTCAATCGTCGCGCCGAACTGGAAGGAGTGCATGCTCCAGAAATCGGCGCCGACGTTGCCCTTGACCACGCCCACCATGATGACGCTGGCGACGAAATATCCCACCCACGCCAGGATGAAATAGGCGCCCACGCTGTCGCCCCGCCGCACCCGGGCAATGGCGCCGGGCAGCCCCATCAATGCCGGCAACAGGGCCAGCGTCCCCATGAAGATGCCGACGACGTAAATATCGATCAGGTCGAGCGCATAGGCCAGCGCCGCGATGCCGAGTACGGCAGCCAGGATCCTCATCGCCCGGCGCAGGCGCTGGCTCATGTCCGACCCGAGCACATCCTCGATGAACAGCGCAGTCGCGAAGGCGGCCGCCAGCGACGTGATTCCCGCCATGTGCCGTTCCAGCCAGGCGTTGTCGGTCCACAGGTACTGTTCGCCGATACCGAAGAAATGAACCGAGAACAGCGTGCTGGCGAACACCAGCAATGAATACTTGAGGTAGAGATGCTCACGCAGGCTAATCCATTGCATCAGGCTGTATAGCAGGAGGCACAGGCCGAGGCTGGTGAGGACGCCCTGCAGCATTTGCTCATCGACCGCGCGCTGGTGAAATGCGGCAAGCTTGCTCAGGCGGACCGGCAGGATCATCGAGCCGATGGTTTCAATGCGCAGGTAGAGCTGGAACTCGTGCCCGGGCGGCAATTCCAGCACGACGGCGTGTGCCCGGCTGGGCAATGGTCGTGCCGAGAACGGCAGCATGTTGCCGAGCACTGCATGCCGGATCACGTTGCCGTCCGATACCACGTGAACATCGATTCGATTGAGCAGGGTGTAATCGAGATCGAGTATCCAGCGGCCGTTCGCCTGCGCGGGGACCGAGAGCGGTACCTGCAACCACACCACTTTCTGGCGCAGCCCGAGCGCCGCGTAGGCGGATTCGGGTGTTGCGAATTCCGCCGCTGACGCGATGACGTTTTCAATCGCGAGCTTGCGGTCGGGATCGCGAAGCACCCGGACGGCCGGCCACAGGTCGACCGATGTCATGGCGTCGGTCAGCACCAGCGGCGCCGGAACCGGTGCGGGGGCCGCCGCGCTGATCGCCGACAGCAAGGCGATCGTGGCGAGCAACGCAAAGCGGAACAGCGGCAGCGAATGGTTGAGGCGGAGCATCGAGCGGCTACTGAGGGCCAAAAGTTGTCGAGTATAGGGGATATAGGGGATTCAGCGCCCGGCGGTACCAGCATGATGGCACGCCGTCCGGCGACCGGCGGGCGGAAGGACGTCGCCGTTCATCGCATCATCCTCTGTTGCGCGCGCTGACAATGAAATACATATCGACCTCGCCTTTGCCCTTGGCCACCACTTTGCCACGGTACTCGCCGTCAAAATGGTCGCGGACGAGCGCGTGCGTGCGGGCGGAAATGTTCACCCGCCCGCGTTCGCCGGCGCTTTCCATGTGGCTCGCGACATTGACGGTGTCGCCCCCAGATGCTGTAGGCAAACCTGGTGGCGCCGAATGGATACCGGCATGTGGCATGGGTCAAAAGAAATCCAAAGACTGCCCATGGGACGCTGCGAGCCGCCCGTCGTGATCGCGTCCGGTCCGGTTCGCTCACTTTTGCACCGGGGATGTCCAGCTCCCCTTGACCGTCATGCGGTCTTCCAGCGAATTCATCCAGGCGGGGGCCTTGGGGTCATCGCTCCAGTGCGCCATCATGATCTCGACGCGGTCGCGCACGTGCTGCGGCAGCTTGAGCGGCCGTGTCTGGTCCATCAGCAGCTTGCTCATCAGGTGATAACCCAGCAACCGGGTCAGGAAGCGGGCGATGGAAAACGCCGGAAACACCAGGCGCACCACGCCATCGATGGCGCGCACCACAAGCATGAACAGCGTGAACAGCAGCCGCGAAAGCCACGATACCGGGCCGTTCAGGCCAAGATCCTGCGCCGAGGCGCGCCCGCACAGGTGGCGGGTCATCAACAGCGGGAATGGCTTGAGGACGACCAGCGGGATCACGCTGGACATGGCATCCATCAGGGCGTTACCCAGCGCCGGGCGCGGATCCGGATTGAGCGCGGGATTGGGCGGGGTGGCGGCACGGCCGCGCGCCTGCATGTCGGCGAACAGCGTCCCGGCCTCGGCCATCGTCGCCGGCATCAGCGCGCGATCGATACCGAGCACGTGGCCGGCGACATTCCAGGCGTGCAGATAGGCCTCCTCGTCGGCACCGGTCAGGGCCAGTCCCAGCTTGCGCATGCTGCGCAGGAAGACATAGCTGAACGTCAGCAGCGTGTACGCCAGCTCCTCCTGATTGCAGGGCAGGCCCTCTTCGCCGGTCTTCCAGCCGTGCGCGAACAGCGCCTGATGCATATTGTCCGCGGCACGCAAGCCCGGCAGTGGCGGCACCACACCGGCGCCCTCGGTGTTCTGGTGGGCACCGAGCGCGCGCAGGGCGTCCGCGGGACTGCCGCGCAGAATCAGGTTGCGGATGGTGGCGTGGATCAGCCGCACTTTCAGAATCTGCGCGATGCCGCCGCCGTCCGGATCGGTCAGGCCGCCCTTCATCATGACCGGGAAAATCATCGCGCCGGTCATGCGAACGCGGTACTCGGTGTGCTTCTCGAGCTGTCCGGTCACGTGCAGCACCGCGGCCAGGTCCGGGATCACGTAACACTCCGGCAGGCTCGAGCAGAACAGCATCGTCACCGACAGCGCGCCGTAGTCCATGAACAATTCCTCGGCGCGCGCGATCTTGGCCCGGTCCGCCCACGCGGGCAGGATGCGGCCGGCCTGCAAATACGCTTCCAGCGGCGCCGCGATGCCGGGCGTGATGTTGGGCTCATTGCCCGCCGCCGGCGCACGCCAATCGCTGATGGCCCGGTTGTCGGTCCACTGCGGAAAGACATCCGTCACGGCCGCGAGCTTTTGCCACTGCGGCTGCCACGGCGCGGCAACGGCGGCAAGCGTGGCCGGCGAGGTGGTGGCGCCCGCCGGCGCGCCGGCCGTGGTGAATTCGAACGGGATGGTCCACGGACCCAGGATGTGGTCGATGGTGGTGTCGGCCAGATCGTCGGCACGATACTGCATGCGGTCCAGCAGGTCGTTTGATACGACAGAAAGGGAGGCGGGCATGAGGTCGCTCAATCGGGTTTTTCGGGTTTATCGGGAAATGGGGCAAACGAATGCGCCGGTCAATCCACGCGGAACCGGAAGAAATACGGCACGCTGTTCGGCGGGAATACCGCTGTCACATTCTTGCGCATGGCCCAGGGAATGATCGACTGGTGCAGCGTCACGACAGGCAGATCGTTCTTCAGGATCAGCAGGGCGTCACGGATCAGCGCGTCGCGCTTCATGAGGTCATTCTCGATCCGTGCCTTGTCGACGAGGTAGTCGAATTTCGGATTGGAGTTGCGCCCGTAATTGCCGTCGCCGCTGCCGCTGGCGTCGTCGATCGGCGTGTGCAGGGTGAACTGCAGGGTGTAGAGCGCATCCGAAGTGGGCGTGCCCCAGCTCAGCAGGTAGAAGCTGGTATCGAAGCGCTGCAGCTTGCTGAAGAAATTGGCGGTGGGAACGATATTGGGCGTGACCTTGATGCCGATTTGCGCGAGCATCGGCGGGATCGCCTGGCAAATATCGGCGGCGGGCTGGTTGCCGCCACAATCGAGGGTGATGTCGAATCCGTCCGGATAGCCGGCCTCGGCCAGCAACGCTTTCGCCTTGCCGCGATCAAGCGGCAGGCGGACATCGGCATCCCGGGCGTAACCCTGCTCGGTCGAGGTGACGAGGGAGCCGATCGGCAGGGACAGGTTGCGCATCACCTTGACCCGGATCGCCTGGACATCGATGGCGTGGGCGACGGCGCGGCGAACGCGCACATCCTTGAAGGGGTTTTTCTTCTTCACGTTCGAATACAGCAACTCATCGCGAAACACATCGAACACCAGGTACTGCACGCGTTGCTCGGGGCTCTCGACGACTTTCACCTCGGCGCTGGACTTGAGACGGGCGATATCCTGTGGCGGCGGATCGTTGACGAAATCCACCTCGCCGGACAACAGCGCCGCCGCGCGCGTGGCATTGGACCGGATCGGCAACAGGATCACTTCGGTGACATTGCCTTTCTCCGGACTGTCCTTGTTCCACCAATGCGGGTTGGCCACCAGCACCGTGCGCACGTCGGTCTGGCGTTCCCGGATCATGAACGGTCCGGTGCCGTTGGCATTGCGCGAGGCAAATGTGTCTTCCTTGTCGCGGTAATTTTGCGGCAACTGGGCATTGTTCCGGATCGACCACGCCTTGCTCATGATGCGAAAGGAGAACAGGTGATTGAGCAGCACCGGATTTGGCTCCTTCATCAGCAAATCGACCGTGAGACTGTCGATCTTGCGCGCCGAGCCCACGCCCTGCACCGTGGATTTCAGTTGCGAATTGGCCGACAGCACCCGTTCCAGCGAAAACACCACATCGTCGGCGGAAAACGGCGAACCGTCGTGGAACTTCACATCCGGCCGCAGCTTGAATCGCCAGGTCCGCGTATCGAGCTGGGTCCATGACACCGCCAGGCACGGCACCAGCTTGAAATTCTTGTCGCGTCCGACCAGCCCTTCATAGACGTTCGACAGCAGGCGCGTGGTGACCGCCAGACTGGCGGAATGCGGGTCCAGCGTTTGCGGTTCATCCTGGGTGGCGTAGCGCAGTGTCACGGCCTGTGCGTCCGGCAACGCGGCAATGAGGACGATAAGGACGCCGAGCAGCATCGCGGCCGCGCCGGTGATCAGGCGGCGGGCATGATGCGCGGTCATGGCGACACCCGCCGCGGCATCGTGATTCGTGGCTTTATTGTTTTCATGTGAATCCCTGATGGATAGGACGTTTCGCGCCTGCAGCCATCGACCAAACTCAAGCACTGGCGCGCGTTTCCGGGCTTTTTTGGCCGCGAAGGCGCACCAGATGGCGTTCTACGCGGACAACACGTGTCCGCAGACGCGTTTCAGGCCGGCAGGAAACCTTCGATGGATAGATAGCGCTCGCCGGTATCGTAATTGAAACCGAGCACGGTCGCACCCTTGGCAATATCCGGGAGCTTCTGGGCGATGG
>JBDTSU010000225.1:0-5889 GCA_039930965.1 Betaproteobacteria bacterium | reverse complement strand
TGTCGACGCGGCGTGACCTGCTGCCGACCGACATCGCCGACGAACTCGCCAGGCTACAGGATCAGGTGCCGCCGTTCGGTGCGGACGAGGTCAATTCGGTCCTGGTCAGGGCATACGGTGGGCCGGTCGACTCCGTCTTCCGGAATTTCAATTTCGATGCGGCCGCCAGCGCCTCGGTCGCACAGGTTCACTTCGCCGACCTGCCGCAGCCCGATGGCAGCCTCACGCCGGTTGCGGTCAAGATCCTGCGTCCGCGCATTGCGCAAGTCATTGCGCATGACCTTGGGTTGCTGCGGGTAGCGGCCGGGCTGGCGGAGCGATTGTTCGCCGACGGCAAGCGGCTGCGGCCGCGCGAAGTCGTGGCGGAATTCGAGCGCCACCTGGAAGACGAGCTCGACCTGATGCGCGAGGCGGCGAACTGTTCGCAATTGCGCCGCAATTTCGCGGGGTCCACGTTGCTGCTGGTGCCGCAAGTCCATTGGGACTGGTGCCGCACTGAAGTGATGGTCATGGAACGGATGCACGGCGTGCCGGTGAGCCAGGTCGAGCGTCTGCGCGAGGCAGGCGTCGATATCCATGCGCTGGCGCGGACCGGCGTCGAGATTTTTTTCATGCAGGTTTTTCGCGATGGATTTTTTCACGCGGACATGCACCCGGGCAACGTTCAGGTGTCGATCGAGCCCGCGCTGAAGGGCCGATACATCGCCCTCGACTTCGGGATCATGGGCACGCTGTCGGACTCCGACAAGCAATACCTGGCGATCAACTTCATCGCCTTTTTCCGCCGCGACTACCGGCGTGTCGCTACCGCGCACATCGAATCGGGCTGGGTGCCCAAAGAGACGCGCGTCGACGAACTCGAGGCGGCGATCCGCGCGGTGTGCGAGCCGGTATTCGGCAAGCCGCTGAAGGACATTTCGCTGGGGGTGGTGCTGCTGCAATTGTTCAGGGCTTCGCGGCGCTTCAATGTCGACGTCCAGCCGCAGTTGGTGTTGCTGCAAAAGACGCTGCTCAATGTCGAAGGCCTGGGCCGCCAGCTGTATCCGGACCTCGACTTGTGGCAGACGGCGAAGCCCTACCTGGAACGGTGGATGGAAAAACAAATCGGTCCCGGCGCCTTCCTGCAGCGGATGGAGCAGGAGGCGCCGTATTGGGTGGGAATAGTGCCGCAACTCCCGCGGCTGTTGCTGCAGGTCATGGCGCAGCTGGCGGCCGCGCAACCGCCGCACCAGTCCCGGGCGAAGGATCGCAATGACCTGTTGCTCGTTGTCAACACGCTCCTGGTTGCCGCGATCCTGATTGTCGTTTGTGTCGTGCTCATCTGGCGTTGACCGCTGCATCCGTTGCCGCCGGGAGCGGGCGTTGAGCGCGTGAATTTTGCTACAATCGATCTGCTTTACCTGTTGAATTTCAACCAAAAACCGGCATTCAAGATCGATGGCGCTATTGGAAATCCGAGGTGTCGTTCGCCGTTTTGGAGACTTCGTCGCCGTCGACAATGTCGACATCGACATCAATGCAGGCGAATTCTTCACACTGCTGGGACCTTCCGGCTGCGGGAAGACGACGCTATTGCGGCTCATTGCCGGATTCGATCTGCCTGACGAAGGCCGTATCCTGCTTAATGGCGAAGACCTCGCCGGAAAACCGCCCGAGCAGCGACCGGTACGCACCGTGTTCCAGAGCTACGCACTGTTCCCGCACATGACGGTGGAAGGCAACGTCGCCTTTCCGTTGAAGATGGCCAAGGTTCCCGCGGGCGAAATTGCTGCAAAGGTGGCAAAAGCGCTCGAAGATGTCCGGTTGCGCGGCTTCGGCCAACGACTTCCTCACGAGTTGTCGGGCGGCCAGAAACAACGCGTCGCGATCGCCCGTGCCCTGATCACCCATCCGCCGCTGCTTCTTCTGGACGAGCCTCTGGCCGCGCTCGACGCCAAGCTGCGTGAGGAAATGCAGATGGAACTCATATCCCTCCAGAAAGAGGTTGGCATCACCTTTGTCTATGTGACGCATGACCAGACCGAGGCGTTGGCGCTGTCGCACCGGATTGCGGTCATGAACATGGGGAAAGTAGAGCAGATCGACGAGCCTTCGCGAATCTACAATTTTCCACGCTCGCACTTCGTCGCGGATTTCATCGGTCACTGCAACGTGCTTTCCGGGGAGGTGCGGGACAACGCTGGCGGCTTCGTGGGAATCGACGTAGCCGGCCTCGGAGCGGTCAAGATTGCCGCGGGCCCAGGTTCCAGGAGCGGCGACCAGGCGGCGTTCGCACTGCGGCCCGAGAAGGTCCGCCTGCTGGGTCCCGATTCGCCGGACAAATCCGACAATCACTTCAGCGGCGCTGTGCAAGGCATTCTGTACATGGGAGATGTAACGGTCTACATGGTGCAGACCGATGCCGGGGCAAGGATCGAAACGCTGCTTGCCAACTCGGGTCCCGGGCATGCCCGCTCGTTCGAAATTGGCGATCGCGTGCAGATCGGCTGGGCGGTCGACGCCGGACACTTTCTGGAGCGGTGAGAATGGCATCGCGCGCCGGAGGGAAAACGGCCGGTCGCTTGGTCAGCGTCCCGCCGCTCTTGTATCTGATCGCTTTCTTTGCGCTGCCCACGCTCTTGATGGTCGTGGCATCGTTTCGCTCGCCCGGAGAATTCGGCGGGCTCGCGCCGCTGGTGGGTGCCGATGGCGCAATCGACCTGAATCTGGAGAGCTACGCCCGTTTTCTTGGCGAGCCAATCTACTTCCAGATATTTCTGAAGTCCGTCATCACGGCCTTCCTGACCACGCTGACATGCCTGTTGCTGGCGTATCCATTGGCGATGGTCATCGCCCGCAGTTCGAAACGACGGCGCGACCTGATGTTGCTCCTTGTGATCCTGCCGTTCTGGAGCAATTTCCTGATCCGGATTTACGCGTGGATGATCATTCTCGGCCCGCAGGGGGCCCTCGCGCGCGCAGTCGACTGGTTACTTTCGATATTGGGCGCCGAGCCGGTGTCGCTGTTGTTCAGCCCGTTTGCGGTGCTCGTCTGCCTTGTTTATGTCCACCTTCCATTCATGGTCCTCCCCCTTTACGCAAACCTGGAGAAGCACGACCAGGCCTTGCTCGACGCTGCGCAGGACCTCGGGGCCAATGGCTGGCAGCGATTCTGGCGCGTGACGTTCCCGTTGTCGTTGCCCGGCGTGTACGCGGGCGCCGCACTGGTTTTCATTCCGGCGCTCGGCATATTCGCGATACCCGATATCCTGGGCGGGCCGAACGACACCCTGATCGGGAACATCATCAAGCAACAATTCCTGGAAACGCGCGACTGGCCATTCGGCAGCGTCCTGTCGATCATGCTTACGGTCGCGGCGCTGGCGCTGGCCGCGCTCGCTGCGTGGATCGGCCGCGCCGGCGGCGCTCGCGCCAGGAGAAATGGTGCGTAGAGCGTCGAAATGGCTATGGGTCGCCGCGGTTGGCGGGTACGCCTTCCTGTACCTGCCCCTCGCCATCGTCGTCGCCTATTCGTTCAACGATTCACGCCTCAACGCCGAATGGGTTGGTTTCACGTTTGATTGGTACAAGAAGCTCTTCAATGACAAGGAAATGCTGGAAGCCGCGGCCAACTCGCTGATTATCGGAACCCTGGTCAGCGCAGTGTCGACCGTCCTGGGAACGATGGCCGGCATCGCGCTGCATCGGCGGCCGCTGCGCCTGCTGGCGATACTGGTGTTTGCGCCCATTGCGATTCCGGAAATCCTGATGGGTGTGAGCCTGCTGATCTTCTTTGTGCTGCTCAACTTTACGCTGGGTCTGTTGTCGGTGACCATTGCCCACATCGCCTTCTGCATCGGGTTTGTCGCCATCGTCGTGCGCTCCCGGCTGGCGGGTATGGACGAGAGCCTCACCGAAGCGGCGCGCGATTGCGGCGCCACGCCGATGCAGGCCTTTCGCCATGTGACCCTGCCGCTGATCACGCCCGGCGTGATAGCAGGGGCGCTGATGGCGTTCACGCTTTCGATCGATGATTTTGTCATCACTTTCTTTACCGCCGGTGCCGGCACGTCTACACTGCCGTTGCAGATTTATTCGATGATCAAGGTGTCGGTCACTCCGGAAGTGAATGCCGTTTCGACGCTGCTGATGCTGCTGACGCTGGCAATGATCGTGGCTGCGTCGAGACTCTCTCCGGAAATTCTTCAATCCAGCAAGGAGACTTCGTGAAAAGACTGCTGAGCGCTTTGCTGCTCGCGTGCCTTCCGCTTGTTCCGGCGCACGCCGCTGATCAGCTTCATCTATACAACTGGAACAACTACATTGCGCCCGAAACGGTAAAGCGCTTCGAAGACTCCTGCAAGTGCTCGGTGGTGCAGACATACTATTCAGATAACGAGGAATTGCTCGCCAAGCTCGCCGCCGGTGCAAAAGGGTACGACATACTGGTTCCGACCGGGAACGCGTTGCAAACGCTGATCCGCCAGGGCGCGCTCAAGCCCATAGATCGGTCGCAGCTCGCCAATCTGAAGAACATCGGCCCGGTCTACCTGAACACGCAATTCGATCCGGGCAACAAGTATTCCGTGCCCTACGCGATGTCGATCACGCTGATCGGTTACAACGACCAGAAAATAAAGGAACTCGGAATCCCGACCGATTCATGGGCCGCGATCTTCGATCCCAAAGTGCTCGAGAAACTGAAGAAGCGCGTCACCGTGCTCGACAGCGCCAATGAACTCTTTGCCGCCGCGCTGAAGTACCTGGGCTATTCCGCCAACGATGTGGACGAGGCGCACTGGAAACAAGCGGCCGATGTCATCAAGAAGGCGAAGCCGTACTGGGCTGCCTTCAATGCATCGTCATATATCAAGGAACTCACCGTGGGTAATATCTGGCTGGTGCACGGTTACTCGAACGATATCTTCCAGGCGAACATGGATGCGCAGGCCGCGGGCCGGAAATTCCGGATCGTGCACGCGTTGCCCAAGGAGGGCGCAGTCCTTGCGCTGGACAGCATGGTGATCCACAAGGACGCACCGCGCCCGGATCTGGCGCTCAAGTTCATGAATTTCATGCTCGACGGCAGGAATTCGGCGGAACTCACCAACCTGATCGGATCGGGCAACCCGAACACGGATGCAATGCAATACATCAAGCCGGAGATCGCAAGCAACCGCGCTATTTTCCCAGACCCAGCCACGCTCGCGAAGCTGGAACAGCTCAAGGATCTGGACGTCAAGCAGCGGCGCCTTCGAAACAAACTTTGGACCGAGATCAAGGCGGCGCGCTGATAACGCCGGCCCGCAGATGAAAGGCGGAGAACGGGATCGCAGTGTGGTCGTCGTCAGGGCGCTCGAGCCATCTCTGGCCGGCGATTTCCTGCGGTTCTTTGACCACCAGCGGGGGCCGGCTTTTGCCGACAACCCCGAATGGGCCACCTGCTATTGCCAGTTCTATCACACGCCCAGGTTAATCGACTGGGCAGCGCGCGGCGGCGATGACAATCGCGCCGCGATGACCGGGCGCATGCTGGCGGGCGAGATGGAAGGATTCCTTGCCTATGACCAGGCGGCCACCGGTGGACAGGCCGAGGTGGTCGGCTGGCTCAATGCGCAGCCGCGCAGCAAGCTGCTGCATTGCTTCGAGCGAATGCGACTGGCGCCGACCGAGTCGGATGTGCCGGACTATCAGTCCGCGCAGGTCGTGTGTTTCGTCGTGCATCCGCAATGGCGACGGCGCGGAGTTGCCCGCGCGCTGCTGGATGCCGCATGCGAATCGCTGACGCGGCGCGGGTTTGCCACGGTCGAGGGCTATCCGTTCAAGTCCGGTGACAGCGAGGACGCGACCGACCACTATCACGGCCCGCTGTCGATGTTCCTCGACGCCGGATTCGAAATCACCCGGGAC
>JBDTSU010000224.1:0-5893 GCA_039930965.1 Betaproteobacteria bacterium | reverse complement strand
CAGCCCCTGTCGCTTGATGCCGCCAATGCGTTCATCGCCGACAATGCCAAGCCATCACAGCGCCGCCAGGGCTGATGAGTCGCAGTAAAATGGCGGATGCCCACCACCATCGCCATTACCCGCCGTCTTGAATTTGACGCCGGCCATCGCCTGCCTAATCACAAAAGTCAGTGCCGCAACATCCATGGCCACCGCTATGCGCTTGAAATCACGCTGAGTTCGGAGGTGATCCACGAGGAAGGCGCGGCCGACGACGGCATGGTGATGGATTTCAGCGACATCAAGCGTATCGCCAGCGAAAAACTGGTTGACCTCTGGGACCATGCTTTCCTGGTCTATCGGGGCGACCGCGTGATGGTCGATTTCCTGGCGGCAATTCCCGGTCACAAGACGGTCCTGCTCGATGTGGTACCGACTGCGGAAAACCTGGTTGAGGTTGCATTCGGCATCCTGAAAGGCGCCTACCGCGACCGCTTTGGCCATGAGTTGACACTGACGCGCGTACGTCTCTACGAAACGCCCAATTGCTGGGCGGACGCGACCGCCCGCCGCTGACGGATACGCGCCGCGGCCAGCAATGCGCGGGGCGACAGCCAAACTCAGCGCGCAGGTTCCAGCCGGATCAATTCACCTTGCGGGGAATCGGTAAGCAAATAGAGGTTGCCATCCGGCCCCTCGCGAACATCGCGAATGCGCCCCAGTTTGCTTTCAAACAATCGCTCCTGCGCGACGACCTTGTCACCGTCAAGCGAGACTCGCATCAGCAGCTGTTTCACCAGTGCGCCCACAAACAGGTTGCCCTTCCACTTCGGAAAATTTCTTCCTGAGTAGAAGGTCATGCCGGACGGCGCGATTGAAGGTACCCAATACAGCAGCGGCTGCTTCATGCCCGGCTTCTCCGTGCCTTCGCCGATCTTTGTGCCGATGCCATAGTTCACGCCATAAGTAATCACCGGCCAGCCATAGTTGGCACCGGCAACGAGGATATTGACCTCGTCGCCTCCCTGCGGACCATGCTCATGGGTCCAGATGCGACCGGTATCGGGGTGAAGCGCGGCGCCCTGCATGTTGCGATGACCGAGCGAAAATATTTCCGGCAGCGCGCCAGGTGATCTGACAAATGGATTGTCGGACGGCACGGCACCATCGTCATGGAGCCGGATGCTCTTGCCCGCGTGGTCGCCGAGCTGCTGCGCGCGCTGCGAGCTGCCTTTCGACGGACTGTCGCCGCGATCCCCCAGCGTGAGGTACAGGTAGCCCTGCCGGTCAAAAACGATCCGTGAACCGAAATGATGTCCCGCAGCGGATTTGGGCTGCATCCTGAACAACTGCCGCACGTCCGTCATGCGCGGCAACTCACGCGTACCACCCAGCCTGCCGCGCGCGAGCTCGGTGCCATGCAGGCCGGCGGCGTCCACGGCATTGTATGACCAGTAAATCCAGCCGTTCTCGGCATACTTCGGGTGCAGCGCAACATCCAGTAGTCCGCCCTGCCCGTGATCCGTGACCTTGGAAATGCCATCCACCGCGGCGGGCAGCAATTTGCCGTTCTCGATTATTCTCATCAGGCCTCGCCGCTCCGTCACAAGCATCCGGCCATCCGGCAGGAATGCCATGCCCCAGGGATGATGGAGGCCCTCGACGACCTTGGTGACGCGGACTTTGTAGTCTCGCGTGTCGAGTACCGACTGCGCGTTGGCCGAAAGACAAATCAGCGAGACCAGCGCGCACGAAATAACGTAAAGCGGTCGCATGGACATTCCTTGGAAGTATTGTCGATCGCGGGTGATACCGGTACCGGCCGTTTTACTCGCTGTAACGGCGGATGATCTGCTTGCCCAGGGCCATCATGTGCACCTGGTCCGGACCGTCCGCCTGGCGGCACCAGCGCGCGTAGCTGAATGCTTCGGCCATGAAATAGTCACCGGTAAGACCGCCGGCGCCGTGGATCTGCATGCAGCGGTCGATCACGGTCTGTGCCATCAGCGGCACGGTGATCTTGGTCGCCGCGATCAGGTCGCGCGCCTCCTTGGGACCGACCTCATCCATCCTTTGCGCCGTCTTCAGGGTTAGCAGACGGGCCTGCTCGATCTCGCTGAAGCATTTCGCAATATCTTCGCGAATCGACTGGTGCTCGGCGAGCTTCTTGCCGAAGGTCGTGCGCGACACCGCGCGCTTACAGGCGTATTCCAGCGCCCGTTGGGCGCTGCCGATCAGGCGCATGCAGTGGTGCATGCGACCGGGACCGAGCCGGCCCTGGGCGATTTCAAAGCCGCGGCCCTCGCCGAGCAGGATGTTCTCCACCGGCACCCGCGCATTTTCGAATCGCAACTCGGCATGGCCCAGCGGCGCGTCATCATAGCCGAGCGTCGTCAGCGGCCGCACCAGGACCACGCCCGGGGTATCCCGCGGCACCAGGACCTGGCTTTGCTGCAGGTGAATATCGGCGTTCGCCGGGTCCGACTTGCCCATCACGATGAATATCCTGGTGCGTTCGTACAGTGCATTGGAAATGAACCACTTGCGGCCATTGATCACGTAATGATCGCCGTCGCGAAGAATCGAGGTCTGCACGTTGGTGGCGTCGCTGGAGGCAACGTCCGGCTCGGTCATGGCATAGGCCGATCGAATCTCGCCGTCGAGCAGCGGTTTCAGCCAGCGTTCTTTCTGCGCTTCCGTGCCGTACTTCATGAACACCTCCATGTTGCCGGTGTCCGGTGCGTTGCAATTGAATACTTCGGGACTCCACAACACCCGCCCCATGATCTCCGCGAGCGGCGCATATTGCGCATTGGTCAGACCGCCGTGTGAAGCGGGTACAAAAAGGTTCCACAACCCGGCAGCACGCGCCCTGGCCTTCAACTCCTCCATCAAAGGCACGGTTCCGAAGCGATTCGGCAGCGCGCGAAGCTCCGCATGATAGCGATGCTCGTTCGGATAGATCGATTCGTGCATGAAGGTCTGCAACCGGTCCGGCAGCAGGTTGGGATCGCCAAGGAGCGGTGCGTGCATGGATGCCCTCATGTGTCATTGGCCCGGATCGGGCACATGCGGCAACGGCGGGTGAGGATGGCGGATGCGATGATCGTCGGACCAACAACCCTGTCATTTGCTGCCGGAATTCTGGCGGAAGCGGTGAGATTCGAACTCACGGATGAGTTGCCCCATCGCTGGTTTTCAAGACCAGTGCCTTAAACCGCTCGGCCACGCTTCCACTGGGGAGATATTTTACCATTGCCCTGTGTACTTCCTGGCGCGACAGAAACCCGCCTTCATGCGACGAATGACGAATGAAACTTTTCCGGTTGGGTTATAGTCTTAGCCTCGTGATCATTGGTTTTTTGGAGGTAACGCCATGTCTGATATTCAAGTCCTGAACCCGTCCGGCTCGTCTGCCGCGCTCGCGACGTCGCGAAACCGGGTCTTGCGCAATACCTACCTGCTGCTGGCGCTGTCGCTGGTGCCGACGGTAATCGGCGCGACGCTCGGCGTGCAGTTGAAATTCTCGTACTTCGCGGGAAGCCCGTTTATCGGCTTCATGCTGTTCCTGGCGATTGCGTTTGGCTTTTTCTACGCGATCGAAAAAACCAAGAACAGTGCCTGGGGCGTGGCCATCCTGCTGGGCTTCACTTTCTTCATGGGACTGATGCTGTCGCGCCTGCTGGGCGTGGTCCTGAACATGAGCAATGGCGGCACGCTGATCGCGACCGCGTTTGGCGGAACCTCGTTGATCTTCCTCGGCATGGCGTCGCTCGCGGGCACGATCAAGCGCGATCTGTCCAACATGGGAAGATTCCTCATGATGGGCGTGGTGCTGTTGATCGTCGCGGCCGTCGCGAACATCTTCCTGCAAGTTCCCGCGCTGATGCTGACCATCATGGTGCTGGCGATCGGAATTTTCTCCGCGTTGCTGCTCTATGATGTGAACCGCATCATCACCGGTGGTGAAACCAATTACATCAGTGCCACGCTGGCCATCTACCTGGACATCTACAATATTTTCAGCAATCTGCTGGCCTTGCTGGGTATCACCGGCGGCAGCGACTGATCACCGGCGCCCACCTCAAGAAAAAAGCGGCTGTCCGGCCGCTTTTCTTATTTGCAGACTTGTTGTTCGCCGCACCCGCGGCATTGCCCAGCCGACGTGCGGGCGATTCATGCAGACCGATATTCAGGCCAAACTCCAGCACTGGCGCGGCTTCGCAGGCCTTTTCGTCCGGAAATCCCCGCCGGATAAGGAGTTTGATCAGCGTACCCTCTCGAAGAGCGCAATTGACTCGACGTGCGCGGTATGCGGGAACATGTTCACGACACCGGCCGCCTTAAGCGTGAACCCTTGCGTGTGGACCAGTACCTCGGCGTCGCGGGCAAGCGTGCCCGGACTGCATGAGACGTAAACAATTCTGGTCAACTCCGGCCGCAGCTCAGGACCCAGCAATTTGCAGACGTCGACCGCGCCATCGCGCGGCGGATCGATCAGCATCTTCGTGACCGCTGGAATCTCCTTCATCGCGGCGTCCTGATCGGTGTACAAATCCGCCGCAAAGAAATGCGAGCGATCGCCAAGGCCATTACGCACGGCGTTTTCCATCGCGCGCACCGTCAGCGCCTCGCTGCCTTCGACGCCGATCACCTTTGCGCCACGCCGGGCAATGGGCAGGCTGAAGTTTCCCAGGCCGCAGAACAGGTCCGCGATGGACTCGCCGGCCTGCGGGTCGAGCAGGTCGATCGCCCGGTGCACCATGAGCCGATTGACCTGGTGATTCACCTGCGTGAACTCGGTCGGACGGAAGTTCAGCTCCAGTCCGAATTCCGGCAACGTGTAGGTGAGTGGCGGTGCATCCAGCGGATACCAGGGCACCGCGGTTTCCGGCCCTTTCACCTGCACCCACCACTGGATCCGGTGTGATTGCCAGTGGGCGTCCGCAAACGCGCGCAGCCGTGCCTCGTCAGCCGGCGTCAGCGCATCCAGCAGCCGCAATACCAGCGCGGTTACCTTCTCCCCCACGGCAACTTCAATCTGCGGGATACGCTCGCGCATATCCAGCGAGGTCATCAGTTCGCGCAGCGGATCGATCAATCGCCCGACGCCCCCCGCCAGCACTTCGCACGAATGCATGTCGGCGACATAGCTGGATTTCTTTTCGCGAAAGCCCACCAGCACGCCGCCCTTCTTGGCCACATAGTGCACCGACATGCGGGCACGGTGTCGATACTCCCACGGCGAGCCATAGATCGGCGGCAGCACCCGCTCCGGGACGACTTTGCCGATGCGGGCGAGGTTATCTTCCAGTACCCGCTGCTTGGCCGCGACTTGCAGGCGCAGGTCGGCGTGCTGCTGGGCGCAACCGCCGCAAATTTCATAAAAACCACATTTCGGGGAAACCCGATCCGGGGACGCCCGCAGGATGCGCGTCAGCCTGGCCGTCTCGAAGTTCTTCTTCTTGCGTGATGGCTGGTACTCGACCTGCTCGCGCGGCAGCGCGCCTTCGACGAAGATCGCCTTGCCCTCGACGTGCGCGACACCGCGGCCCTCGTGATCGAGCGACTCGATCAATGCGGCGTGGATTTCCGGGGCAAGGCTGTTGGCGGGCATGAGGAACAGGGGACGATTACGGAAGCGCGAATTATACGCGGCAGGATTTTCGTTCCCGCCTTTCCTGGCCCGGCAGCGGCGAGCATGCGAGCCGCCCTCACCCGGGCGCGTGCGGAGACATCGTTGACGGCGTGCTGGCTGCCGGCGATAAGCGGCATCGGCACGCGCGTCAGGCGCCCTGCTGGGCCTTGTGTCCCGCTCCCGTCAGGGCGCGGTGCACTCGGGCCGGAACGTATCGAATACCTGCCGCTCAATAGTCTTGATCACTTGCTGGCCGTTGACATCGTAGGTCAATTG
>JBDTSU010000223.1:0-5904 GCA_039930965.1 Betaproteobacteria bacterium | reverse complement strand
CCAGATCGGTCAGGGCGGCGGGCTTGCCATGACGCTTGAAATATTCCGGCGAGCCGACGACAACGCGGTGATTGGACGCAAGCTTGGTCGCAATCAGGTCGGCATTTTTCAGGTCGGCGATGCGAATCGCCAGGTCGACACGCTCGTTTTTCAGGTCGACAATTCGCTCGGACAAATGCAGCGTCACATTGAGATTGGGGTGCGCCTCGACAAACGCAGGCAGGTGCGGGGCAATGTGCTTGCGTCCAAAGGCCGTCGGCGCGGAGACGATCAGCCGGCCGGTCGCGCTGCGTGCCCCCGCGGTAAGCGATTCCTCCGCGGCGCGCAATTCATTGAGGATGTTGCGCACATCATCGTGAAACGACACGCCTTCGGGTGTCAGGGTAATCTTGCGTGTCGATCGCTTGAATAGCTTGACGCCAAGTTGCTCTTCCAGTTGGTCAATGCGCCGGCCCACCATGGCGGGTGTTACCCCCTCATCGCGTGCCACCGCGGACAGGCTTTCCGTCTTTGCCACATCCAGAAAAGTCTGCAATGCTTTCAATCTATCCATTTGCCGCCTCCAGGAAACGCAAAATCTCGGGTTCGCAAGTATTAAATGCTTATGTATTATTGGCGATTATCATTATTTTAGTATCGTAATACAATTTAGTCACCATCAACAGTCCTTTACGAAAATCGGCCCTTTCCGGATCCTTCACGGTACGGCCTAGGAGTAATCATGAACACCCCCCTCAACCTTCCCGCCGGTCTCGCCATCAGTGCGAACATCACGCCTGAATTCGCACAAATCCTGACGCCCGGCGCGCTGGCTTTTTTTGTCCTGCTCGCCCGCAAGTTCGAGCCGACGCGGCAGAGCCTGCTGGCCGACCGTGCCGCGCGGCAAAGAGAATTCGACACCGGCAAGCTGCCGGACTTCGTCGCCGAAACCCGGCACATTCGCGAAGGCCACTGGGTGGTGGCGCCGTGCCCGGCCGATATCCAGGACCGCCGCGTCGAAATCACCGGGCCCACCGACCGCAAGATGGTGATCAATGCCCTCAACTCCGGCGCCAATACGTTCATGGCCGATTTCGAGGATGCCAATTGCCCCACCTGGGAAAACATGATCGAGGGCCAGGTCAATCTGCGCGACGCCAACCACCGCACCATCACCTTCGAGCAAGCCGGCAAGCAATACCAACTGGTCGACCAACCCGGGGTGCTGTTTCCGCGTCCGCGCGGCTGGCACCTGGATGAGAAGCACGTCACGCTCGATGGCAAAGCCGTGTCCGGGGCGATCTTCGATTTCGCGCTGTATTTCTTCCATAACGTGAAGACGCTGCTCGCGCGCGGCAGCGGCGTGTATCTTTATCTGCCGAAAATGGAATCGCATCTGGAAGCGCGCCTGTGGAACGATATCTTCGTCATGGCGCAGAACGAGCTCGGTGTCCCACAGGGCTCCATCAAGGCCACCGCGCTGATCGAGACTATCGTCGCGGCATTCGAGATGGAAGAGATCCTCTACGAAATGCGCGAGCATAGCGCGGGCCTCAACATCGGCCGCTGGGACTACATTTTTTCGGCGATCAAGAAATTTCGCGTCAACAAGGACTTCTGCCTCGCCGACCGCAGCCAGGTGACCATGACGGCGCCGTTCCTGCGCGCCTACGCGCTGTCGCTGGTGAAGGTCTGCCACAAGCGCCACGCGTTCGCGATGGGCGGCATGGCCGCGCAGATTCCGATCAAGAACGATCCCGCCGCCAACGAGGCGGCGATGGAGAAAGTGCGCGCCGACAAACTGCGTGAGGTGACCGACGGCTGTGATGGCACCTGGGTCGCGCATCCGGGCCTGGTGCCAATCGCCAAGGCGGTCTTCGATGAACACATGAAGACGCCAAACCAGATTCATCGCCAGCGTGACGATGTCAGTTTCACGGCGAAAGATTTGCTCGATTTCCGGCCGGAGGCGCCGATCACCGAAGCCGGGCTGCGCAACAACATACAGGTGGGCATCCAGTACATGGGCTCCTGGCTGGGTGGCAACGGCTGCGTACCGATCTTCAACCTGATGGAAGATGCCGCCACGGCCGAGATTTCGCGTTCGCAAGTGTGGCAGTGGATCCGCTCGCCGAAGGGCGTGCTGGCGGACGGCCGCAAAGTCACCCGCGAAATGGTCGATGCGCTCACCGCCGATGAGTTGAAGAAGACACCCGGCATCGTCGGCGAAGCCGCCTATGCCGCCGGCAAGTATGCGGACGGTGCCGCCCTGTTCGAGAAATTGATCATGGACGACACCTATGAAGAGTTCCTGACGCTGCCGGCCTATCGGGCGATTGCGTAGTTGCGTGGCCGCGTTGCCGTGGTCAGGCGCCGGAAGCGGCTGACCACGGATCGGGCGCGTCCGAAGACTCGTCGGTTGACGGCCAAACTCCAGTCCTGGCGCGCCCTACAGACCGAAAGTGGTCTGGAGACCGCCCCGGTGCTGGAGTTTTATGCATGGGCGCGCTTCCAGCGTGTCTAGCGCAAATAGCGGGCCTCGAATTCGACCGCCGGCACCGGCTCCCCAAACAGGAAGCCCTGGCACTGGTCGCAGTTGAGTTCCAGCAACTGCTGTTTCTGTTCAGCCGTCTCCACGCCTTCCGCGACCACGGTGAGCTGCAGGCTGTGTCCCAGCGCGATGATGGCCTCGATAATGGCGGCATCGTCCAGATTGGTATCGACGTCACGGACAAAACTCTGGTCAATTTTCAGGGTGTCGACATGAAAGCGCCGCAAATAGGCGAGCGATGAATAGCCGGTGCCGAAGTCGTCGATGGCGATTGTCACGCCCAGGTCCGACAGCCGCCTCAGCACCTCGATGTTTTCGTCGACATTCAGCATCAACATGCTTTCGGTGATTTCCAGTTCAAGCAAGCCTGGCGCGAGCCCGGCTGCGGCGAGCGCGTCGCGCACGGTGCGGGTGAGCCCCTTGTTGAACTGGCCGACCGACAGGTTCACGGCCATCGGTATGTCGCGCCGGAACGTCTGGGCCCAATCGCGGCATTGGCGGCAGGCGCGATTGAGCACCCATTCACCGAGGGGAACAATTAGGCCCGTCTCTTCGCTGACCGGGATAAACCTGCCGGGTCCGACCACGCCAAGCTCGGGATGATTCCAGCGCACCAGCGCCTCGACGCCGGCGAGGCGGCCATCGCGCAGGGTGAATTTGGGATGGTAGTAGAGTTCGAATTCCTCGCGCTCGATCGCGCCCCTGAGCGTGCTTTCCATATTCAGTTTTTCGACGGCGCGGGCGTTCATTTCCTCCGAGTAGAACTGGTAGTTGCGCCGGCCGTGTTCCTTGGCAAAGTACATCGCCATATCGGCATTGCGCACCAGGGTCAGCCCATCGGGCGCGTCACCGGGAAATACGCTGATCCCGACACTGGCAGACGTGGTCAGTGTGTTGCCGGCCACCACATAGGGCTCCGACAGTACCGCAATGATTTTTTGTGCGACGGCACCCGCATCCTCGGGGACCCGCAGTGCCTCCAGCACCACCACGAATTCGTCGCCGCCGATCCGGGCCAGCGTGTCGCCCTTGCGCATCAACGCCTGAAGGCGTTCGGCGACGAGGCGCAGCAATTCATCGCCCGCGGCATGACCCAGGGAATCGTTGATGGTCTTGAAACGGTCGAGATCGATGAACAGCGCCGCGATCAGGCCGCCGCTGCGCTGTGCCGCAAGAATTCCCTGCGACAGGCGGTCCGTCAGCAGGCGCCGGTTGGGCAGTTGCGTCAGCGCGTCGCGGGTGGCGAGTTCCTCGATGCGTTGTTCGGCGAGCTTGCGCTCGGTGATATCCAGCCCGGTGCCGCGATAGCCAATGCGTTCGCCCGACGCGTTGAAAATCGGCACGCCGGAAACCTGTTGCCAGATTTGCCGGCCGTCCTTGGTGATCGAGATGTATTCAAGGTTGCGGATGGGTTGCCCGGGATCGGACCGGGTATCGAACCAGTGTTCCAGGCGGGCGACCTCCTCGTTTGGCATGAAGTCATAAGCCTGCCGGCCGATCATTTCAGCCGCCGTATACCCCAGCACCCGCTCAATGCGCTCCGAAACGTAAATATAGTCTCCCGCCAGATTGGTTTCCCACACATATTCCCCCGCGGCGTCCACCACGTCGGCAAAGCGCCGCTCGCTTTCGCGCAACCGGCTCGTGCTGCGATTGCGCTCCGTCACGTTTACCAGGATGGCCAGCAGGCATTTCTCGTTGTGCAGTTCGATGACTTCGCCTGTCAACAGGGTGTCGGCGTTCTCGCCGTTCTGGCGCCGCAGCTTGAATTCGAAATCGCGCACACGGCCGTCGGCCTCCAATTGCGCGAGCAGGTCATGACGTTGCGCGGGATCTGCCCAGATGCCAAGCTCGACCGCGCTTCGGCCAATCAGTTCGTCGCGTGAGTAGCCGCACAACTCGGTCCAGGCTTCGTTGAGCTCGACGTACACGCCGGTGTCGAGCCGCGAGATCACGATCGAATCGGGACTGGAATGGAAGATTCGCGCAAACCGCTCATCCGACAGGCGCCGTTCCTCCTCGGCGCGCTTGCGGCTGGTCACGTCAAAAATCGTCGCCACGATGCAGGGCTCGCCGAGGAACTCGATCACCTGTCCCGAATACAGCACATCGATGTACTCGGTTCCGCGGCGCCGCATGCGAAATTCCAGGTTCTCCACGCGCCCGGCAATCTTCAGTCGCTGAATCAGTTGCTCGCGCTGTGCGGGGTCCGGCCAGATGCCCAGTTCAATTTTGGTCTTGCCAATGACTTCGTCACGCTGGTAGCCGAACAGGTCAAGGCAGGCCTGATTGGCCTCGACATAACGGCCATCGGCGAGGCGGCTGAAGACAATCGGAATCGGGCTCGCCGAGAAAACCGTCGAGAACAGCGCTTGCGAGCGGCGCATTTCGAGATCGGCTTCCTTGCGCTTGCTGATATCGCGCATGAAGCCGACAAAGCCGCGCCGGCCATTGACGGGTATTTCCGAAAACACCAGTTCGACCGGAAACTCGCGGCCATCCTGGTGTCGCGCCAGGGACTCGGAGCCTCGCCAGTCGAGGCGCTTTTCGCCGGTGGTGAGATAGCGGTGCATTCCTTCGAGGTGCGGTGCGCGCAGGTAATCCGGCTGGACTATCGCCAGCGGCTGCCCCAGCAATTCTCCCGGCGCATAGCCGAATACCGGCAGCGAGGCGGGATTGGCAAACTGAATGACGCCGCCTTCGTCGATGATGAGAACCACATCGTTGGTGGTTTCCCACAAGGTACGAAAGCGCGCCTCGCTGTCGCGCAACGCCTGTTCGGCGATGCGCATCTCGGAGATATTGCGACCCACGCCGCGATAGCCGGCGAATGTCCCGGACTCGTCAAACTTCGGTTCACCGCTGACGCTGATGTAGGTCGGCTTGCCATCGCGATCCGGCCGGCGCATGACAAAATCCCGAAACGGCAGGTGCGCCTCTAGTTGGCGCCGGTGGGCGCGCCAGTCCTCGTCGGTCAACGTCAATTCCGGCAACTCCCAGCGGAGCTTGCCGATATGTTCGTTGGTTTCGATGCCGGTCTGCTTGGCGACCTCGTGGGAAATGTCGATAAACCGGAACTGTCGATCCTGTTCCCAGTACCAGTCACTCGACAGCATGAGCAGGTTGCGAAAACGTTCTTCACTGTCGCGCAGTTCGCGCTGCACCCGGCGCTGCTGGGTGCGCGCGGCGCAGAGCACCATCAGCATCAACGCGAGCGAATAGATGTAGCCTTGCTGCACGATGCTGTTGTAGATGGTCGGCAATCCGGTGAACGGCCCCAGTCCGAGCGACGTTCCGGTGATGACCACCACCGAAATGACCAGGCTGGCGAGGGCCACGGCAAAGCGCCCGGCTTCGAGCGCACACCATACCCC
>JBDTSU010000222.1:0-5905 GCA_039930965.1 Betaproteobacteria bacterium | reverse complement strand
AGCATACCCAGCGCCATCAACCCTCCCGCGCGGGGATCGTATTCCTGCATGATGCGTTCCCAGCTGAATCCCTGCGCCACACCGAGGCCCGCTTCAAAGGCAAACATGAGCACCATCCACATGGCGCCGGCGGACCATTGTCGCTTGCGCGTGTCCGCGTTCAGCCACGGCGCAGTCAGCCATGCGATGAGCATGATGAGAAAGCAGGCGGTCACGAACCCCCATTGCCGCGCCGGCAAATCGCCGATGACGGGAACCAGGAACAGCACCCGCAGCGTGCCGTGGACCGATTCGACCAGCGCGATCAGCAACCAGACCGCGATGACCCTGAACCAGAAATGTTTACGCAAGTGTCGGCAGGACCTCACCCAGCACCGAGACAATCTGCTCGATCTCGCTGTCTTCGATGATGAATGCCGGCGATAGCAGGATGTTGTCCGCGGCACTGCGTATCAGCACGCCCTTTTCATAGGTCTTGAGGAAGGCGTCGAACGCGCGCGCGCCCGGCGCGCCGGCGCGCGGCTCCAGTTCGATGGCCGCCACCAGGCCAAAGCTGCGGATATCGATGACGTGCTTCGTCCCTTTCAGCGAGTGCACCGCCTTGGCCAATACCGCCGCTTTCTGTTGGGCGCGCTCGAACAGCGCCTCGTCCTTATACAACTGAAGCGTGGCGATGCCGGCCGCGCAAGCAAGCGGATGCGCCGAGTAGGTATAGCCGTGAAACAGTTCGACCGCACCGGGCGGGCCGGTCATAAAGGCATCGTGAATTTCGCCCGAACAAATCACGCCACCCATGGGCACCGTCCCGGAGGTCACGCCCTTGGCAAAAGTGATCATATCCGGCTCGACACCGAACACATCGGCAGCAAAAGCGCCGCCCAGGCGGCCGTAACCCGTAATGACCTCGTCGAAGATCAACAAGATGCCGTGCTTCTTCGTGATCTCGCGAAGTCGCTGCAGGTAGCCTTTCGGCGGGAACAGCACGCCGGTGGAGCCGGCCATCGGCTCGATAATTACCGCCGCGATGGTGGACGCGTCGTGCAATGCCACAAGTCTCTCGAATTCGTCGGCAAGGTGCGCGCCCCACTCCGGCAACCCCTGCGAGTAGGCGTTTTCCTTGAGATTGTGCGTGTGCTGCAGGTGATCAACACCGCTCAGCATGTTGCCGAACATCTTGCGGTTGGCGACCATGCCGCCCACCGAGATGCCGCCGAAACCGACGCCGTGATAGCCGCGCTCGCGGCCGATCAGGCGGGTTCGCGATCCTTCACCGCGGATGCGCTGCCAGGCAATGGCGATTTTCAGGGCTGTATCCACCGCTTCCGATCCGGAGTTACAGAAGAATACGTTCTTCATGTTCTTCGGCGCGATGTCGATGATGCGATTGGCCAGTTCGAAGGCGAGCGGATGCGAGAACTGGAACGGCGGGCAAAAATCCAGCGTGGCCGCCTGTTTCTGGATCGCCTCAACGATCGGCTTGCGATTGTGGCCCGCGTGGCAGCACCAGAGGCCCGCGAAACCGTCGAGGATGGTCTTGCCGTCGTCAGTCTTGTAATACATGCCGTCGGCACTCGCCAGCATCCGCGGCGCGGCCTTGAAATGACGGTTGGAGGTGAAGGGCATCCAGTAGGCGCCCAACTGGTCGGGATGCAGGTGAAGCTGGTCCGAGAGAATGGTCATGTTGTTTTCTTTTCCGCTATGGAACCATCAGTTTAGCGCGGATAGGTTTGCGAGTCGCGATGGCACGGCGCGCGAGGTCGCCTGCGTGTTCCCGGCGAATTGCCTCATCTCCCATGCTTGACTATCTTCGCCCGCCCGGTTTGGCCGCTGTGAACGCCGCGCCTCGCAAGAATGCGGGCAGGTTTCACGGGCGATGTGACCAAGTGTCCTTCAAATGAACCCGTCGTCCCAGCGAAGGCTGGGACCCAGTCCAGTCCAAGACGCTTGAAATACGATGGACTGGATTCCAGCGTGCGCTGGAATGACGAATTTTCAGAGGTATTGAGATGTTCTCCCAAGTAAACTCCGCGACTGGCGCGGCGTTCCGGGCAAAACAGGCCCAAAATGCGCGCCAGTGCTTGAGTTTTGCGTCGGACTTCTCTTGATCCGGCCATTAAATAGTATGCGTTGCCGACCTCAAGGGTCCTTTCCCCGCGAACAACCACAAGGGTTGCGCCGGGCGGGGATCCAAGTTTCCAGACGCGCCCTGCATGCAAACTTGGGCCTGGCCCATGCATGGGCCTGGCGCTCAGCGGGCGCAGCGCATGCGCTGCGAATTCCCCGCTTCTCCCCCCGCCTTCGCGGGGCAAGAACTTATTGGTAGAGCGTTTGTTCCACTATCTAATGGCCGAGTCTATCGAAGCCGGTCATTCCCACGCACGGTGAGACACGCAATTCACGCGCCGCAGCCACCCCGCCCGATCATGTCTTCGGAAAATAATCCCGCGTCAGCGGTGACGATTCGGTGGGCTTTTGATCTGACACGTTGCCGGACTTGCCGCCCTCGCCCGCGACCTGCAGGGACGCCGGGCGATTGATGGTCTTTTGCCACTGGTCGTCACGCGGCCGCTTGCTGGCGCGCCATTCGCCGGCGCGCTTTTGCGCCTCGCGGACCTGGTCTGCCGACATCGCCCGTTCCAGCTCGGTCCGCGCCGTTTTCGCCAGTGCGATGTACTCGGCGGTGATGGCCGATGGCGGATAGGTGGCGGCCAGTTCAAGCCACGTGTACGCGCGCACATTGTCTTTCGCCAGTCCCGTGCCGTCCCGGTACATCTGGCCGAGCGCATGCATCGACCAGACCACATCCTGGCTGGCCGACTTCTCCATCCATTGCGCCGCGCGCGCCACATCCGCCGGCGCCCCGATGCCGCTGCCGACCAGTTTCGCCAATTGAAATTGCGCGCAGGCATGGCCCTGTTCGGCGGCCCTTTCGTACCATGCGACCGCGGCCCGCGCGTCTTTCGGCGCCCCCTGTCCATCCAGGTAAATGCGTCCCAGCGCCGCCTGGGCGACCGGGTTGCCCTCCTTGGCGACCGGAACAAAGGCGCGAAAGGCCGGGTAGTACTCGCCCTTCTCGTATGCTGCTTCCGCCTCGGCCAGGTTTCCCCAGCTCGTCATGGGCAAGGCCAGTGTGAGGGCCGCCGCGAACAGGCCGGCAATGCGGCGCAAGTGATCAGTTTTCATCTCATTCTCCAAAAGGCTTCCTGGCTCGAAAGTCATTGACGGTTGATTGGCCGCCATGCCCATCAAGGCTATCGGCGGCAGGCGGCATTTTACGCGCTGGCTGGCCTTCCGCCGCAATGACCTGCGCGCAGCCTGCCTACGATGCCGACACCTTTATCGGCTTGACGCGTTCGTCGTCGTGCACGCGCTCTCCCGGATAGATGACGACCTCGTCGTTTTCCTTGAGGCCGTCGAGCACCTGCGTTTCCGGCCCCGAACTGGCGCCGACGGTGACTGCCCGCAGGCGGGCGCGGCCGCCGTCGACCACAAAGGTGGACCAGCCCGCCCCGCGCCGGAACAATGCGCCCGACGGCACCTTGAGCGCCTTTTCCGTCTGCCAGGTGATGATGCGTCCCTCGACGCGAAAGTTGTCGCCCAGCGCCAGGCGCTGATCGGCGGGCGCGAGGATATCGGCCACCACATTGACGCGCTGCTCCTCGACGCCGAGCGCGGAAATCTTGGTGAATGCGGCCGGTTCGACAAACCGCACCTTGGCTTGCAACGGCTTCCCGCCGCCCCACTGTTCGAGCTCCACGGGTGTTCCTGGCACGATGGTGGCGCCGTCGCGTGACAGCACCGTGATGACTGCCTCGATGTCAGCCGGGTTGCCGATTTCCAGCAGCGGCGCGCCGGCGGCAACCACCCGGGTGCTTTCCTCGATGACACGCAACACGCGGCCGCTGGCCGGCGCGAGGATCTCCGACAGCGCGCGCCCGGCCTTGCCCGCCGCCTGCGCGCCGGGTGCAAAATCGGCCAGTTCCGCCTCCACCTGGTGCAGTACGCCTTCCGCCGCCGTCTTCTCCTTGGCGGCGGCCGATGCCGCCAGGCGGGCCGATTCAACCTCCCGCAACGTGACCATCCCGCCGGCGAACAGTTTCTCGAAGCGCTTCAGATCGGTCTCGGCGAACACCTGCGTGGCACGCGCCCTGTCGAGGTTGGCGACGGCCGCATCGCGGCGCGCCGCCGCGGACGCGCGGCCGCGTGAATCGAGCATGGCCGCGGAGATCGGATCGACGACCGCCACCACGGTGCGGCCGGCCTCGACGCCGTCGCCCGCCTTCAGCACAATGCGCCGCAGGTGGCCGGCCACCGGCGCCGATACCAGGAACCGGCTGCGGATACGGGTCTTGCCTTCTTCCGTGATCGTGGTGCGTAGCGGCCCCGTCACCGCCCGCGCGGTCTCGACCGGCGTCGCCTTCGGCCACAGGCCGGCAACGATAAGCGACAACAGCAGCGCCACGCCGGCGTATGGCAGCCAGCGCCGCGGACGCGGGCTGGCATTGACATTGGCGTTGTTATTGTTGGCCGGGCGGGCACGTGACGATTCGGCGTTATTCATTTTATTGTCGAGATGTTCAGGGTTATTCCGGCGCGCGCAACGCGCCGATGAGGTTGAGCTGGTTCAGTTTACGCAAAACGAACAGTGCGGATGCTGTCGACGCGACCGTCACGATCAGCGCCGCGATGGCGTAATTCTGCGTTGTGAAGATGATCGGCAGCCGCACCGTCTCGGTATTCACCTGCTGAACGATGCCGATGGAGAATGCCGTGCCCAGCAGCAGGCCGAGCGGCACCGCGATCACGGCCAGCGTGACCAGCTCGGTGATGAGCACGGCGCCGACTTCGCGGCGCGAGAAACCGATCACCCGCAGGGTTGCCAGTTCGCGCGCGCGCTCGGCCAGCGAGATCTGCGCATTGTTGTACACCACGCCAAACGCGACCACCGTCGCCAGCGCGAGGTAAATGCTCTGCAACAGGTTGATGCTGGCCGCCGTGGTCTTCTTGAAGCTCTCGCGCAACGAGTCCTTGATCGCCACCAGGCTCACGCGCGGCGTGTTTTTCAATGCGCGCAGGAATTCGCCGCGCCGCGGGCCCTCGACCGCGAAGCTCGCGCCGGTGATGACATCGCCCTCGCCGAGCAGGCGGTTCAGCGCGCGCATTTCCATATAGGCCGACAGGCCGGCAAAATCTTCGGAGGTCCCGACCAGCGTCACCGGCCGCATCACCTTTTTGCCTTCCAGCGATTCGACCAGCAATTCGTCGCCCACTTGCGCACCCAGCACTTCGGCAAGCTTGGCCGACACCACCAGGCCGTTCGCGTCGAGGCCGATCTGGCGGTGTCCCGCGCCGATGACGCGATTGTGCAGCCCTGCCGCCGGCAGGCCCTGAATGCCGAGTTGGCGGTGCGATTGCCCAAAATGTACCTTGACGAAGGCGTTGCGAAACGACTCGGCCGCCACCACGCCGGGAAGCTGGCGCAAATGATTCAGGACTTCCGCGCTGGCCGGCTCGATCAGGCCAACGCTTATGTCCTGGCGTTGCACGACATCCCACTGGAATTCGAGGATCTGCGCCACGCTGTCGCGCAGGCAGCTCGGCACGATCAGGATACCGGTGGCCAGCGCGAGGCCGGCCACCGTCAGCACCGCCTGCAAGGGCTTGCGCTCGAGGTTGCGCATGGCGATCCGAAACGAATGCGCGAGCAGCGCGCCGATACCGGTGCGCTCGATCAGCGCCGGCCGGTAACTGGCCGGCGGCTCCGGGCGCATGGCCTCCGCCGGCGGTAAATGCGCCGCGCGGCGCACCGCGCTGAACACGCCCGCGGCGGCAGCCGCCGTGCTCACCAGGAATGCCAGCAGCAACGCCGATTGATCAAGCTGGAACTCGAGGCTCGGGAAGCGAT
>JBDTSU010000221.1:0-5913 GCA_039930965.1 Betaproteobacteria bacterium | reverse complement strand
GAGGCGTTCGCGGGCCAGTACCGTAAGCTGATCGCCGGCGAGCATCGGAAAAAGCGCCGCCAGCACTTCCTGCGGGGCGGTATTGACGTTGACCGGCGTGCGTCCCGGCAATGCCGTGACGAACGGCGCCAGTCTGGCCACGGTCGCCGCGTCGACGCCGCGCACGCGCCGCAATTCATCGACATGCAACAGGTTCTGGTTGGCGGCACGATACGGATCGGGCAGCACCAGGTAAGTGGCATTTTCGGCGCCGCTACCGCCAAACGGTTCATCGTCGGTATCGATCCAGTCGGCGACCGCATTGGCCAGATCGGGATTGAGCGTGAGCCCGCTGAGCAGGCGGCGGAACACGGCCACGTCGGGCTCGCTCCTGACGCCGTTGGTCACCAGGTTGTTGAGATTAAACAGCCCGCCCTCGTCGCGCAGCGCGCCCGATGCCATCGCGCCATCGATGGGGATGGCGTTGAGGCCCTGCGCCCAGGGCTGCGCCAGGTCGACACGCGGGGTGGTTTTCTGCAGCTGAAACAGCGCCGCGCGCGCCCAGTCGAGCGTCGGTGCCGCATACAACACGGCCTGCGCCCGCTCGCCGGCGCGCACGGTGCGGGTGAGCGCCTGGCTCTGCTGCGAGAGCAGGAACACGGCGATGCCGGCGGCCATCATCACCACCAGCAGCGCGGTGATGATAGCCACACCGGATTGATGTTTGTGCGTCGACGTCATGTATCCGCTCGCCGCAGCGCGAACACGCGGGTGAATTGTTCGCCGCTCGCCAGCGTGAGCGTCAGCTCGAGCGCGGCAGGATAGGCACCGGGCGCAGTGGTGCTGCCAACCGGCGTCGAGCGCCATACGTTCTGCCAGTTGCCGGCACGGTCCATCGCCCGCCACTTCGCGTCGCGCACGCCGGTGAGCGCCGGATACGCCTGCGGGGCGCTGCGCGGCGCGCTATCGAGGCTTGGCCACAAAACCAGCTCGAGGACGCCGTCTTTCAGCCGGTAGCCAACCCGCTGCGGCGTGGCGGCCAGGCCGGTGCTGCCGGCAAAACCGCCGCGGGTGAATACCAGGGTGGCATCGTCGGCGCCAGGCAGCAGGGCGGTCAGGCGCAGCGCGTCGTCGAGCAGGTTGTCGGCGTTGCGGGGGCGCCGGTCGAGGAGCGTGGTGAAATCATCGTCGAGGCGCGCGAACAGCAGGGCCACGTCGCGCAGGCGCGCGGTCTCGCCGCTCAAATGCTGGCGGGTCTGAAACACCGAGTCGAGCGTGCGGTACGACATCAGCGCCATGATGGCAAAGATGGCGAGCGCCACCAGCAATTCCACCAGCGTGAAGGCATGTTGCTTCGGCAAGGCGCGGCATGTCACGGCGCGCCCCCGGGCGGTCGCACCAGAAACGCGTTCAGCGTGACCAGCGATTGCGTGGCCGCCGGACGCAACACCTTCAGTTCAACCTTGCGGAACGCCGCATTCGGCGTCTCCGAGGTGGTCTGCTGCCATTCGAAATCGAATCCCGCCATGCTGGACCGGCCATTGACGCTGCCGGTGGACGGAAAAACATGGGTGGCGGTCAATTCCGCGACGCGATTCTGCGCGATCCAGGTCGCGAGCGTGCGCAGCCGCGTTTCCTGCGCGCTGTCGGTGGCGACATTGGCGGCGCGCGCGGCCGCGGCCAGGGCAATGGCGAGGATAGTCAGCGCGACCAGCACTTCGACGAGGGTGAAGCCTGCCGACTGATGTGGAGTGTCCGTGCGTGACGGGTTGGCTCCCTCCCTCGAAGAAGGGGGAAATACCAACTGAACGATGGACACCTTGCCTCGCATCGCGTCAGCCCTTTACCAGTCGCATATTGCCGATTGCATCGCCAAGAATCTTGCGCGTGCCCGCCGATGCGCGCAGTGCCAGCTCGAAAGGTGCTGCCACGCCGATGGGCAGGAAGGTGACGTAGTTGTCCTTCGCTTCCGCGGCGGCCGCACCGACACGCAATTGCATGCTGACGGTGTCGGACAAGATGCGTGGTTTCAGTCCCTCGAGGGCCGATGCATTCCAGCGCGACGGATCGGCGAAGTCGCGTTCCAGGAAGCGGATTTCGCGGCCGGTAACGGTCACCGCAATGACGCGCCCGCCGAACGCGGCCTCATCGCGCGCGATTTGCATCACCGCCAGCAGTTTTTCACTTTCCAGTTGCAGTTTTTCTTCATCGGTCTGGAACAGGTTGGCGGTGGCGAGAACGGTCGCGATGCCGAGGATGGCGATGACGACAAGGATCTCGATCAATGTAAAACCGGACGACAAAGTCCAGCACTGGCGCGCCTTTCCGGGCATTTGTGCCTGAAGAAGCCCGCCAGTGCTTGAGTTTGATTTGTGGTGAATCACCGGCGTTTACAGCCCCCACGAACCAATATCGACATTGGCGCCTTCGCCACCGGGTTGGCCATCCGCCCCCAGGCTGAAGATGTCGATCTCGCCCTTGATGCCGGGATTGAGATACTGGTAAGGCCGTCCCCACGGATCATTGGGCAGGCGTTCCAGGTAGCCGCCCTGTTTCCAGTTCATCGGCTGCGGATTGGTGGCGGGCCGGACGACCAGCGCCTGAAGGCCCTGGTCGGTCGACGGATAGAAAGTATTGTCGAGCCGATACAGTTTCAGTTGCTGCAGGATCACCGCGATATCCGATTTGGCGGCGCTGACGCGCGCCTGGTCCGGGCGATCCAGGATTTTGGGCACGACCACCGCGGCCAGGATGCCGAGGATGACGACGACGATCATGATTTCGATGAGGGTGAAGCCGCGAAGATTCTTTGGTTTATTCATGATTTGGGTAGTTCTTTCAGACACGGATTACACGGATCAAATCGGAAATGGCAAAAGACGTCCTGCAAATCCGCCTTTATCCGTGAAATCCGTGTCAAGGAACTTATCTTCCGACAAGTTGATTCAATTCAAATATCGGCAGCAGTACCGCCAGCACGATCACCAGCACCACGCCGCCCATCAATAACATCATCGCCGGCTCAATGATGGCGGCGATGGCGGTGGTGCGCAATTCCACGTCGCGTTGCTGCTGGGTGGCCGCCGTCGCGAGCGTCTGCGGCAGGCGGCCGCTGGCCTCGCCCGAGGCGATCAGATGCACCATCACCGGCGGGAACTGGCGGCTTTGCGCCAGCGATTGCGATAACCCGGCGCCTTCGCGCACGGCGTTCGCGGCGCGCTCCAGCGCATCGCGCATCGGCAGGTTGGCGACCACACCGGCACCGGCCGCGAGCGCGGTCAGCACCGGCACGCCGCTGCCGACCAGGATCGACAGGGTGGCGGCGAGCTGCGAAGATTCCTGTGCGCGAATCAGCCGTCCGATCACCGGCAGGCGCAGCAGCCAGGCATGCCATTGGCGGCGCACGGCTTCGCGTTTCAGCGCCGCGCGCGCGCCGAAAAATGCCGCCACGCCGAGCAGCAGCCAGACGATGCCGGTGGCCTGCAGGAATTTCGAGAAACCCAGCATCGCGCGGGTGATCCACGGCAGCGTCTGCTTGGTGGATTCAAACACGCCGACCACCTGCGGCACCACATAAATCATCAGGCCTGCCACCACCAGCACGCACACCAGCATGACGATGGCCGGATAGATCATCGCCACCAGGAATTTCTGTTTCATGGCCTGCTGGTTTTCGACGTGGTCAGCGAGCCGCGATAGCACGTCGGGCAACTTGCCGGACGCTTCCCCGGCGGTGATCAGGGTGCGGTACAGGTCGGAAAAGGTCTCCGGGTAGGCGGACAGCGCCGAGCCGAGCGCGTGCCCTTCCAGCACGGCGCCGCGCAGGCGCGCCAGCAACTGGCGCTCGGACTCCGATTCGGCCTGCTCGATCAGCGCGTTGAAGGTCTGCTCGATGGTGAGGCCCGCGCCGAGCAGGGTCGAGAGCTGGCGCGTGATGCGCGCGAGGTCGCTGGTGCCGAGCCGGATTCGGCCCGACTTGCTGCCGGCGCTGGCGTCATTGGCGGCCTCGATCAGCGTGACATCGAGCGGGAACAGGCCGCGTTCGCGCAGCACGGCACGCGCCAGCCGCGGGCTGTCGGATTCCAGCACGCCGCGTTGTTCGCGGCCGTCGATGTCGTAAGCGGTGTATTGGTAGCCGGGCATGATGTCTTTTTGTTCCTTTGAACCGAAGCGATTGCGGCAGCAAACTTCCAGTCCACTTCTCTGGCACTTCCCCCTTTGAAAAAGGGGGATTGAGGGGGATTTTCGGTCGCGCCTAATCAGAAACGCCTGATTGCCACTACCGAAAAATCCCCCCTCCGCCCCCCTTTTTCAAAGGAGGGAACCCAATCAGTCCCTGGTGACGCGTATCACTTCTTCCAGCGAGGTCACGCCCGAATCCACCCAGCGCTGGCCATCGTCGCGCAAGGGCACCATGCCGTTGTTTGCGGCCATGGCGACAATCGCGCTTTCCGCGGCGCCATCGTGGATCGGTTTGCGCAGCGCTTCATCGACAGTCAGCAGTTCGTAGATACCGGTGCGGCCCTTGAATTCATCCTTCTTGCCGGGAACCAGTTTGCGCACCAGCCGCTGCGCGAGCACGCCCGACAGTGTGGAGGCGAGCAGGTAGGGCTCGATGCCCATGTCCACCAATCGTGTCACCGCTCCCGCCGCGGAGTTGGTGTGCAGTGTGGCCAGCACCAGATGGCCGGTGAGCGACGCCTGCACCGCGATCTGCGCGGTCTCCAGGTCGCGAATTTCGCCGATCATGATCACGTCCGGATCCTGCCGCAGGATCGCCCGCAAGGCGCGCGCGAAGGTCATCTCGATCTTCGGATTGACCTGGGTCTGGCCGACACCGTCGAGGTCGTATTCGATCGGGTCTTCCACGGTCATGATGTTGCGGGTGGTGGCATCGAGCCGCGACAGGGCCGCATACAAGGTGGTGGTCTTGCCGGAACCGGTGGGGCCGGTGACGAGGATGATGCCGTGCGGCTGCTGGATCAGCTGGTCCAGTTGCGCCAGCGTGCCCGGCGCCATGCCGAGGCCGTTCAGCGACAGGCGGCCCGCCTGCTTGTCGAGCAGGCGCAGCACCACCCGTTCGCCGTGGCCGGTCGGCAGCGTCGAGACACGCACATCGACCGGATGTCCGGCGATGCGCAGCATGATGCGGCCGTCCTGCGGCAGGCGCTTTTCGGCGATGTCGAGCTGCGCCATCACCTTGACGCGCGACACCATCGCGGCGTGCAGCGAGCGCTTCGGCTCGACCACGTCGCGCAGCGTGCCATCGACGCGAAACCGCACCAGTGAGCGCCGCTCAAAAATTTCCAGGTGAACGTCCGACGCGCTCTCGCGCACCGCCTGCGTGAGCAGGGCATTGATGAGGCGGATGATCGGCGCGTCGTTCTCGGTTTCCAGCAGGTCGGTGATTTCCGGCAGCGATTCGGTCAGCTGGGCGAGATCGGCTGCGCTCTCGATGTTGCTGGCGATTTCCTGGACCGCGGCGTCACCATTTGCGTTACCGCTGACGTCGCCGCCCGCGTAGGCCCGGGCGAGGCGCGCAGTGAATTCCGCCGCCGTCAGCAGCACCGGCCGCAGGCTCTTGCCGGTCATGCGCCGCACTTCAGAAAGCGTCGACGAGGCCGGATCGGGCGCCAGCCACACCTCGACTTCCCCGTCCACCTGCCTCGCCGTGATGACGCCCTTTGCCTTCGCGAAGTGATAGGGCAGCAGCCGCACCGTTACCGGATCGGCGGCGATCGCATCACTTGTGTCACGCTGGCGGGTGGCGGGGGAACCCACGGCTATCTCTTCTCCGGCAGCTGCGGGCCACCCGAAGGCGGCAGCAGCGATTCGCTTTCTTTCAGCGCCGCGCCCTGTTCGTTGCGAATGTAGTCGTAGCGCTCGCCGGTCAATTGATTGGCGGCCTTGCCGTCGCGCAGGACATAGGGGCGC
>JBDTSU010000220.1:0-5942 GCA_039930965.1 Betaproteobacteria bacterium | reverse complement strand
CGCCTCGATCGGCGCATTCATCGCCGCCGACAATCCCAGTCCCAGTACCATGCGCGTGTCCTTCGGGTCGATCACGCCGTCATCCCACAGGCGCGCGGTGGCGTAGTAGGGGTTGCCCTGATCTTCATATTGCTTGCGGATCGGCGCCTTGAAGGCCTCTTCCTCTTCCGCGCTCCACTGGCCGCCCTTGCCCTCGATACCGTCGCGCTTGACGGTGGCCAGCACCGAGGCCGCTTGCTCGCCGCCCATCACCGAGATGCGCGCGTTGGGCCACATCCACAGGAAACGCGGGTTGAAGGCGCGGCCGCACATGCCGTAGTTACCGGCGCCGAAGCTGCCGCCGATGACCACGGTGAACTTGGGCACCTTGGCGCACGAAACCGCCGTGACCATCTTTGCGCCGTCCTTGGCGATGCCGCCTGTCTCGTACTTCTTGCCGACCATGAAACCGGTGATGTTCTGCAGGAACACCAGCGGGATGCCGCGCTGGTTGCAAAGCTCGATGAAATGCGTGCCCTTGAGGGCGGACTCGGAAAACAGGATGCCGTTGTTGGCGATGATCCCGACCGGGAAGCCCCAGATATGCGCAAACCCGGTGACCAGCGTTGCGCCATACAAGGCCTTGAATTCGTGAAAGTCGGAGCCATCGACGATGCGCGCGATGACCTCGCGGATATCGAACGGCTGGCGGGTGTCCCTGGGAATCACGCCGTAAAGCTCCTCCGCCGGGTAACGTGGCTCGACGACCGGTTGCGTCACCACCGGCATGTGCTTCTTGCGATTCATATGGCGCACGATTTCGCGGGCAATGCCCAGCGCGTGCTTGTCGTTCTCGGCAAGATGATCGGTCACGCCTGAGGTGCGCGAGTGCACGTCGCCGCCACCGAGGTCTTCGGCCGTGACGACTTCACCGGTCGCGGCCTTGACCAGCGGCGGTCCGCCGAGAAATATCGTGCCCTGATTCCTGACGATGATGGATTCGTCGCACATGGCGGGCACGTAAGCGCCGCCGGCGGTGCAAGACCCCATCACGCACGCGACCTGTGGAATGCCCTTGGCGGAGAGGTTGGCCTGGTTATAGAAGATTCGGCCGAAGTGCTCTTTGTCCGGAAACACTTCGTCCTGCAGCGGCAGGAACGCGCCGCCCGAATCGACCAGGTACACGCAGGGGAGGTTGTTCTGCAGCGCGATTTCCTGCGCGCGCAGGTGCTTTTTCACCGTCATCGGGTAGTAGGTGCCGCCCTTGACGGTGGCATCGTTGGCGACGATCACGCACTCGGTGCCCTCAATGCGGCCAATGCCGGTGATGACGCCCGCCGCCGGCGCGTCCCCGGGGCCATTCCTGTCCGCATCCTTGCCGTACATGCCCCAGGCGGCCAGGGGTGAAAACTCCAGGAACGGTGACCCGGAATCAAGCAATGCTTTTACGCGGTCGCGCGGCAGGAGTTTGCCGCGCGCGGCGTGTTTGGCGTTGGCTTCCTTGCCGCCGCCGTCGGCGACCTGCGCGGTGTGCGCGTGCAGTTCGGCAACCGCCGAGCGCATTTGCTCGGCGTTGGCGGCAAAGGCGAGGGAGGAGGTATCGAGTTTGGACTTGAGGGCGGGCATTGTTATGTGTCGTTATGTTGCTAATGCTTTCCTTTTGGTCGGAACGAAAATGGCACGCAGACAATCCGGTCTACGCCCGGTTTTTCGCCCGCGGTCGTTTCCATTTCAAAATCCATTGCGGCATCGCGCACCGCATTGCCAAACTGAGGGTAAGGGGAAGAAAAAACAATATCAATGTTCGCTACTTTGCCGTCGGCATTCACAAGCAGTTCGGCAACAACATCGCCATTGACTGGTATTTGCCAGGGCGTAAACGCGGGATACTTAGGTTGCTCAGTCTTCTTCCAACGCAAATCTATCGCTTGTCGCGTTGCAACGCTATCCGGGACCTTGGATAGGGAGAACGAGCGAGCAATCGGTGGCGGCGTGGGTATGCCTGCTGGTCGTTCGACGGGTATTGGCCGCGATGCAGTAACCGACAAGTCGCCATTATCATTCTTAAATTCTATGCTTACCCGGCTGCGTGGAAAATTTCGCCTGCAGGCGCTCGCTCGATAGGGGATAACGCTCCAATATTTGAGTGAGTCAAGGACAGCTTCATCAAAGACGCCTGCAGGCTCGGAGCGGACTATCTTAAGGCTGAAAATCCTGCCGTAAGGATCCACTTCAAATTCAATGGTGACTTTCCCTGACAAGTTTTGCGTTCTGGCCTCGCCTGGATAAACCGGTTTCTTCCATCGGGTCAGGAGACTGTCATGCACATACCCTGCCGGCATGTCGATTGGTTTGGCCAACTCTTCAATCGACTCAACCGCAAAAGAGCCGCAATGAACAGACAAACTGAAAATTCCGATCAGGAGGATAGAAAAATTGACTGACTTCACGCTACGAGTCCGCGCGCAATCAGCATCCGCTGAATCTCGCTGGTGCCTTCGTAAATCTGCGTGACGCGGGCATCGCGGTAATAACGTTCGACCGGATAGTCCTCAAGATAGCCGTAGCCGCCGTGGATCTGGATCGCCTTCGAGCAGATCCATTCGGCCGTCTCCGAGGCAAACAGCTTCGCCTGCGAGGCTTCGGAGAGGCAGGGCAGGCCGGCGGTGCGCATGCGCGCGGCGTGATGAATGAGGAGGCGCGCGGCATTGATGCGCGTGTGCATGTCGGCCAGCATGTTGGCGATCGACTGGTGCTCGTTGAGCTTCTTGCCGAACTGGATGCGTTCACTGGACTAGGTGACGGCTGCTTCGAGCGCCGCGCGGGCGATGCCCACGGCCTGCGCGGCAATGCCGATGCGGCCCGCTTCGAGGTTTGAGAGTGCGATCGCCAGTCCCTTGCCGCGCGGCCCGAGCAAGTGGTCCTCGGGGATGGTGCAATCTTCGAGCAGGATGCCGCAGGTGTCGACTGCGCGAATACCGAGCTTCTGTTCCGGTGGCTGCACATTGAAACCTGGCGTGCTGGTCGGGACGATGAACGCGGACAGCCCTTTCTTGCCGAGTTCCGGATCGGTCACGGCGAAAACGATGGCGACATGCGCGCGCTTGGCGCTGGTGATGAACTGCTTGGCGCCGTTGAGCACCCAATTGCCGCCGACCAGCTTCGCGCTGGTGCGGAGGTTGTTGGCCTCGGATCCGGCCTGCGGTTCGGTCAGGCAGAAGCAGCCGATCTTCCGGCCGGCGGCGAGGTCAGGCAGGTACTTTTCCTTTTGCGCGTCGCTGCCCCACGCCAGGATCGGGCCACAGCCCACCGAATTGTGCACGCTCATCATAGTCGCGGTGGAGGCATCGCCTGCGGCAATCTCCTCGATCGCCAGCGCGATCGACGTGTAATCGCTGAAGGTGCCGCCCCATTGTTCGGGCACCACCATGCCAAGCAGGCCGAGCTCGCCCATGTGCGCGACGACGGCATCGGGAATCCATTTGTCTTTTTCCCACTGCGCGGCATGGGGCGCGAGTTCGTTCTGCGCGAATTCGCGCGCCATGTCGCGGATCATGCGCTGTTCATCGGTCAGAAAATCGTGAGTTGCTTTCATGAGCAAGCGGGCACCGGTTCCAGGTTACTTTTGTTCGTCAAGTTTTTTCAGCGCGTCGTCGGTCTTTTTCGCAGCCTCACCGGCGGCCTCATCAGCGGCCGCGGCCGTCGCCTTGGCCTTGTCCAACGCCTTGAATTGATCGCCGTACACCGGATTGTCGCGCACCGCCTTGGTGGCGGCGTCTTTTTCGGCCTTTTCCTGCTCCGCGGTCTTGACCGGCACGTCGGCCTTCTTGCCGCAGGCGACGAGTGTGATTGCCAGGATGGACACCGCCAGAATTCGCATCGCTACCATGTAAGTTCCTTTCCGGTGTAATCGAAAAATTTTCCATTGGCGTCGGCCGTGGCGCCGGCGATCACCTTGCGCATGCCGGCGATGCTGATGGCCGGCTCGATGTCCGCCTCGCTGCCGCCCATGTCGGTCTTCACCCAGCCCGGGTGCAGGCTGATGCAGGTGACGCCCTGGGGCCCCCACTCGATGGCGGCGGTCTTCACCACCACGTTGAGTGCCGCCTTGCTGGCGCGATAGACCACGCGCGCCGCGCTGGCCTGCAAACTGATCGAGCCCATGCGGCTGGAAATAAAGGCGAAGGTACCCCGCGACTTGACCAGGCTCGGCGCCACCATCGGAATGGCGCGCAACGCGCCCAGTACGTTGGTGCGGAACACCGCCTCGAATTCCGCCTCCGCGCAGGGCACCGCGCCGGAATTCTTCGGCCCGAGAATGCCGGCGTTGTAGATGCACAGGTCAATGCTGGTCGCATCCAGCGCCTTCGCGAGGTTGCCGAATCCATTTTCGTCGGTGACGTCCAGCCGCAAGGCCGTCGCGCCGGCACTGGCGAGCAGGGCGTCCTGTTCCGGCGAGCGGCAGGTACCGAGGGTCAGCCACCCATCCGCCCGGTATTGGCGCACGAATTCAAGGCCAAGGCCGCGCGATGCGCCGATGATCAGGACTGATTTCATTTCGCCTCGTGGAAGAGTGGTACTCAGGTGTGCGGTCTAGGTTCCGCCTTGTGGGCGTATCGCGGCGGTAAAGAGAGCGGGGAACTTCGCGAAACCTCCGAAAATTCGTCATTCCAGCGAAGGCTGGAATCCAGTCCATTGTGTTCAATAACTTGGAACGGACTGGGTCCCAGCCTACGCTGGGACGACGGATAATCAGGGCTCCTAACGGTCGGACTCTAGCACCGGTGCGGCTTCCAGACTGAAAATGTCTCGAACGCCGCGCCGGTGCTTGAGTTTTGCTAGATCATCTCCACCGCAAGTGCCGTGGCTTCGCCGCCGCCGATACACAGCGACGCGATGCCGCGTTTGCCGCCGCGCGCTTTCAGGGCATGCAGCAGGGTGACGATCAGCCGCGCGCCCGAGGCGCCGATCGGATGTCCGAGCGCGCAGGCACCGCCGTTCACATTCACCTTGGCATGCGGCAGGTTGAGGTCCTTCATGGCCGCCATCGTGACCACGGCGAAGGCTTCATTGATCTCATACAGGTCGACGTTGTCCGGGCCCCAGCCGAGCTTTTTGTGCAGCTTGTCGATGGCGCCGACCGGTGCGGTGGTGAACCACTCGGGTTCATGCGCGTTGGACGCATGCCCCATGATGCGGGCGATCGGGGTAATGCCCTTTGCCTTGGCTTCCGATTCCTTCATCAGGATGATCGCCGCCGCGCCGTCGGAGATGGACGACGAACTGGCGGCGGTGACGGTGCCGTCCTTGTTGAACGCCGGGCGCAGCGACGGGATTTTTTCGGGCCGGCATTGTCCCGGCGGCTCATCGGTGTCGAGCACGACGTCGCCGGCCTTGCCCTTGACGGTGATGCCGGCGATCTCGGCCTTGAACGAGCCGTTGGCGACGGCCGCCTGCGCGCGCTTCACGCTTTCGGCGGCAAAGGCGTCCTGCTGCTCGCGGGTAAAGCCGTACTTGGCGGCGGTGGCATCGGCGAAGATGCCCATCGATTTGCCGTCATAGGCATTTTCCAGGCCGTCGAAAGCCATGTGGTCCAGCGCCTTGAAATGACCGTAGCGATAGCCCTGGCGCGCCTTGGGCAGCATATGCGGCGCATTGGACATGCTCTCCATGCCGCCGGCCAGCACCGTGGTGGCGCTGCCGGCCATGATGGCGTCGTAGCCCAGCATCACGGTCTTCATGCCCGAGCCGCAGACCTTGTTGACGGTGGTACAGGCGGTGGTGTTCAACAGGTCCGCCCCCAGCACCGCCTGGCGTGCCGGCGCCTGGCCGAGCGCCGCCGGCAGCACGCAGCCGATCAGGGCTTCGGTGATGTCCTCCGGTTTCAAGCCCGATTGGGTGACCGCGGCCCTGATGGCGACGGCGGCGAGTTGCGGCGAGGACAGGCCGACGAGCTGGCCATT
>JBDTSU010000219.1:0-5952 GCA_039930965.1 Betaproteobacteria bacterium | reverse complement strand
TGGCCGGCGGCCAGGCCGCGGGCAATGCCCAGCGTCCATAGCGCCTGTGAACGCACCGAGGCATTCGCATCACGCAACATCCCCGCGACCGGCGGCACCCAGGCCAGTACCGCCGTTTCATCTTTTTCATGGCTCAGCATACTGAGCGCCTCGTAACGCACGTTGTGGTCGGTTGCGGCCAGCTGGCCCAGCAACAGCCCGGTCCAGCCGGTCGGCTTGTGCGTGAATCGCGACAGCGTTTTCAGCAGCACCACGTGGCCGTGACGCGCCCGCCGCACTTCCGCCATCAGTGGCTCGATCAATGCGCGATCGCCGGTCGAGGCGAGCGCGGCCAGTGCCTTGGCGCAAAGCTCCGTATTGTTGCGCGCGGCATCGCTGCGTCCGGAGGCGCGCGCTGGCGCCGCCCACTCATCGAGGTACGCCAGCATCGGTGGCAGCAGCCGGCCTGGCGTCTCGATGCCGATCAGTCCGCGAGCTGCCAGAAACCTCGCGTCCGACGCGGCTCCCGGCGCTTCCAGGACCCGCCTGCGGGCGGGCGCCAGTTCAGCCGCCGGTACACCGAGAACCTGCAAGGCGCCGGCGGCCCGAATCACCACCTCGGGGGTGCTGTCATTCAGCGCCTTCTGCAATGGCCCGCGCGCGGGTTCGGCATTCTTTGCCGATTTCCACAAAGCATCGGCGGCAGCCGCGCGCACACGGGGATCCACATCGGATAACGCCGCGCCGAGTGCGGCATTCGCGTCCGGATATCTTGATCCGCCCAGCGACGTCGCCGCCTTGATGCGCCAGTCGGGATCCTTTTCCTTGACGAGGATCTTCATGTTTTCCAGTTCCGCGTCGTGGAAGAACTTTTCCGTTGCCGGATCAAGTTCCACGGCGGCCGCGCTGAGTATGGCCAGCGCAGCGCTGAGAATCAACAATCGGGTCATCGCGAATCTCCCTGCACGCGTGGTAGGTGGCGCTTGGTCAAGAGTCTAGCCTGCATATTTCATGGGTCGGCTCACTTTCCTTACGATTTTCACTTTTTTTGACGGTCATATTTGTGAAATTCAACTTGCAGTTCGTACCACGCCGGGCCTGCACGCTCGCCCAGCGCCCCCATGAAACATGCAGGCTGGCGCGATCAGTCGCCGCGGTGGGCGGGCCGGTAAACTCAAGCACTGGCGCGGTGTTTCGGGCGAAAAGGCGCCAGAAGCCGCGCCGGTGCTGGAGTTTGCTTTGACAACAGGTGGAAGGAGGCATCCACAACAAGTTTTGCGTTGCGTGTTTTGCAAGGGCGACAATGCGCCCGGAAGTGGTGCAAATCATTACCGCGATGGCCATGCGCCGCGCCTGCCGGGCGCCGTTCATTTCCGCCACCGAGCTGATGGTTGACACACCCACGCGCGGCCGCTGCCGCCCGGTCGCTTTCCAAATCTCCTACAAATCCTACGCAAAATCGCGCTGGCACATCAAGAATTCCGACACGCACATGGGCAGTTTTCCGATACGCCTGAAACGCCACAGGGACGAACATTCGTCTATCGACTGTTGGCTGTCATTCAGCAGGGGAAAGCATCATGTGGAAAGCATTCTTGGCCGGACTTTTTGTGTGCGCCAGCTTGGGCGCGGGATCTGCCGACGCCGTTTCATTCGAGACGCGGGATTTTGATGCACTGGCGCGCGAGGCCGACCAGGTCGTCGTCGGTACCATGGTTGCCAAAGACTCGCGCCGCACCGGCGAACGCGAAATCGTCACCGACTACCGCTTTGACGATCTGAAGGTCGTCAAAGGAAACGTGAATGGCCTCACGCTGACACTGACCATGCTGGGGGGAACCGTGGGCACGGAATCGCTGGTGATCGCCGGCGCGCCGACATTCAATCGCGGGTCCCGTTATCTGCTGTTTGTGTCAGGCAATGGCTCGGTGATGTTTCCCCTGGTTGGCGGCAATCAGGGAATCTTCCAGATGCGCAAGGATGAAGCGAGTGGCGTCACGCGCGTTCGCGATCATGCCGGTCGTCCGGTAACCCGACTGCCGGGCCTTGCCGGCCGCAATATTGACGTCGATGCAGGCGCCGATGCCGGCGAGACCGTAACCGAAACCGCCTTCATCGACGCGATTCGCAGCCGGAACGCGACGGCCCGCGCCGGAGTGGAAAAATGACGCCGGCCATTTGCCGCGGGCTGGCGCGCGCCAGCGTTGCCGCCGCGATGTGGGTGGCATCGCTCGCCGGCCCGGCCGCCGCCTACGTGCTGCTCGATTCACCTCCAAGCGGGCGCCTGACGATGAATCTGTCGATGCAGGAACTGATCGGCGACCAACCCATCAGCGAAGCGATGGCAAAGTGGAACCAGGTCGGCATCGGGCCGGGCCAGGACCACGCCTTCTTCGCCGCACAGCCGGCCAACACCAGCGGCAGCTGCGGACGCAACCAGATAAACGAAGTGACCTCCTCGGACACCAATTGCGGCCTCGCGTTTGGCGAAAGCACACTGGCCGTGACGGCGGTGTGGTGGTCGTCCGGCAAGGTGGTCGAAGCGGACATCATTTTCAACAACACCAAGCGCTGGAGTTCCTATAGCGGCCCGCTGCTGCGCAACGGTTCGGGCATGGTGGTCCTCGACATCAATCGCATTGCCCTGCATGAGCTCGGCCATGCCGCCGGACTCAATCATCCGGACCAGGCGGGACAAACGGTCGACAGCATCATGAATAGCTATGTCGGCGACATGGATGCCTTGCAGGCCGACGATATCGCCGGCGCGCACGCGATTGCCTGGCAAGCCGACGCCAATGCCGGCGTGCCGGTGTGCACGCTGACGGCTTCACCGCCGCAAATCAGCGCCGGCGGCAGCGCAACGCTGTCGGTGGCGTGCTCGCCGGCCGCGACCACATATACCTGGGCCAATACCGGTTTCGCCGGTACCGCCGCCAGCGGCGTGGTGTCGCCCGCGGCCAGCACCACCTATTCGGTGACCGGCACCAATGGCGCCGGCATCGGTATGCCCGCGACCGTCACGGTCATTGTCGCCACCGCGGCAGCCGCGCCGGACCTGGAAGTAGTCAGCCTTACTGGCCCGGGAAATGGCAATACCGGCGGGCAAGTCACATTGACGGCCGAAGTGCGCAATCGCGGTGGCGCGACCAATTTGCCGGTCCGCGTCGGCTTCTATTTATCGCGTGACCAGGCGTTCGCCTCGACGGATCCGCTGATCGGATCGTGCACATTTGGCGTCGGCCTGATGGCGGGACAAACGCATGTCTGCTTCGGCGCCGGGACCGTGCCCACGAACCTGACCGCCGGAACCTACATCCTGCGCGCCGTCGTCGATGACAACCTGTCGATTCCGGAAAGCAATGAAGGCAACAACACGACGATGGCAACGCCCGACGTGTTCATCGTGTTCGCGGCAACGCCGCCGGTTTGCCAGCTCGTTGCTTCCCCGGGCGCCATCCATGCCGGCGCCGCGACGACACTGAGTGCGTCGTGTTCGCCCGCCGCGTCCTCATATATCTGGACCAATACCGGCTTTGGCGGCAGTGCGTCGGGCGGCGTCGTTGCGCCGGTCAGCACCACCAGCTATACAGTGGTCGGCGTCAATGCCGCCGGACAAAGCAGCCCTGCGGGCGTGATTGTGTCGGTCAGCAGCGGTGCGGCCAACAACTATGCCGACATCTGGTGGTCGGGCAACGCCGAGAACGGCTGGGGCCTGTCGATCAACCAGCATGGCAATAACCTTTTTTCCACGCTTTACGTATACGACGATGCCGGCCTGCCGGTCTGGTACGTGATCCCGTCCGGCAGCTGGGACGGCGCGCTGACGACCTTTACCGGCCTGGCGTACCAGCCTGCCTCGGCGCCGCTAAATGCCTACACACCCGCGCGCTTTGCACCGGGCTCATCGGTCGGCAGCGTGACCATCACCTTCACCAGCCAGTCCACGGCGGTACTGCAGTACACCATCAACGGCCGCGCCGGCCAGAAGGCCATTGAACGCCTGCCGTTCGGTTCCGCGACCGCGCCGCTGGATGTGGCCGATATGTGGTGGGCGGGTGCCGCCGAGGATGGCTGGGGCTTGAGCCTGACGCAACACCAGGGCAGCGTGTTCGGCGCCTGGTACACCTATGGACCGGATGGCCGCGCGCAGTGGTATGTGTTGCCGAGCGGCACCTGGAATGGCACGACCTATTCCGGTTCCTTCTACAGCACCACCAGTTCACCCTGGCTGGGCGCGGCCTACGACCAAACGCGCCTGGCCGTCAGCGTAGCCGGCACGATGAGCCTCGCCTTCACCGGCAATGGCAATGCGGTCATGACGTATTCCTTCACCAGCGGCCCGTTCGCGGGCACCACGCAAAGCCGGCAGATTGCGCGCCAGGCGTTTTGACGGACGCTGCGGTCAGGTATCGAGCTGGAACGGGTAGATCGCGCCGAGCGAGAGTATCTGCGTGAGTTCCCCGAGCGCCGTGCGGCACTCGTCCAGGAGGGCGGGGTCGGCGAGGTCGCTTTCGCCCAATCGATCGCGATAGTGTTTTTCCACCCATGCCACGAGACGGCCATATAGCCGGTCGTTCATGAGAGTCGCCGGATTGACGGCGGCCAGTTCCTGTTCATTGAGTTCCACCCGCAAACGCAGGCACGCCGGTCCGCCGCCGTTGCGCATGCTTTCGCGCAGGTCCATCACCAGTACCTCGCGGATCGGCGTGTCTTGCGTAAGCAGCGCCTGCAGGTAGGCCCACACGCGTTGATTGCCGCGGCATTCCTCAGGTACCAGCAGCAGCATGTCGCCGCTCAATTGCGTGCCCGGACGGGACAGCAACTGGCTGTTGAAAAGGTAGGACTGCACGGCATCTTCCACGCCGACATCGCCGGCCGCTACCTGCACGGCGATGAAATCGCCGCCATGCTTCGCGGCGATGTCCGCCAGCACCGCTTTCTGATCGACAAATGCCTCAGCGTGGCAAAACAGCAGATTGCGGTTGCCGACGGCGATCACATCATTGTGAAAAACCCCCGCGTCGATGACCGCCGGATTCTGCTGCGCGAACACCACATGCCCGCCATCGAGCCCGTGCAAGCGCGCGATCGCCTGCGAGGCTTCCCGCGTTTGCCGGGCGGGAAACCTCACCGGTTTCGCGGCCGCGCTGTCGAAGCCGCTCGCGCCATAGACAAAAAACTCCACGCCGCGCTCGCCATATTGGCGGCAGAAGCGGGTGTGATTGGCAGCACCCTCATCGCCGAATTGCGGGCAGCCGGGCAGGGCGGGGTGATGTTCAAAATAGAGCTCGTTGCCGAAGATCGCCCGCAAGGTGCGCGAGGTCTGCGCAGGCTCGATGGCGCGGTGAAACTTGTTGTTCAGATTGGCGGGCGTGAAATGCACGCGGCCATCGGCGGTATTCGCGCTCGGGCTCACGGTGGCGGCATTGGCGGACCACATGCTCGACGCTGACAGCGCACTTGAATACACCACGGGCGAATCGCTGAAGACGGCGCGAATCACCTCCGCATCGCTGCCGGCATAGCCGAGCGCGCGCAGTGTCGCCATGCTGGGCCGCTCCTGCGGGGGCAGCACGCCCTGTTTGAATCCCATGTCGGCCAGCGCCTTCATCTTCTTCAGGCCCTGCAGCGCGGCGAGTTTCGGATTCGCGATCACGCCCTGGTTTTTAGCCGAGGCAATATTGCCGAATGAAAGCCCGCTGTAGTTGTGCGTGGGCCCGACCAGTCCGTCGAAATTGACTTCAGATGCGCGCATGATCCTGGAAACGGTAGTGGGACGACTGTGACTGTGCGCTTTTGCAGCGTCTTGGCAAGGGTGTGGCAGGGAATTCGGGCAGCATGCTGTCCATACAATCACTGAGCCGCTCCTTCTCCAGCACCAGATCGCGCCGGAACTTGTGGAACCAGCATTCGTCCGGATAGAAATCGGCGGTCTCCCGATAGTTGCGTACGGGGGCGTCGAGGGGCCTC
>JBDTSU010000218.1:0-5966 GCA_039930965.1 Betaproteobacteria bacterium | reverse complement strand
ACTGATACATCGCGTTGGAGTCTTCGGGCTCGACGCCAATGATCCGGGTCTTGGGCGAAATTGCCTTGACGTACGAGGCAATGCCGGCAATCAGGCCGCCGCCGCCCACCGGCACAAAGATTGCATCGATCGGATGCTGGAACTGCCTGAGTATTTCCATTCCAATGGTGCCCTGGCCGGCAATCACCAGGGGATCGTCGTAGGGATGCACGTATGTGAGCTTCTTCTTCGCCGAGAGCTGTTTTGCATACACCCCTGCCTCATGGTAGCTGTCGCCATGCAGCAGCACCATGGCGCCGCGCCGCTGCACTGCCTGTATCTTGATGGCGGGAGTGGTCACCGGCATGACGATCGTGGCCCGGCAGCCCAGTTTCTGCGCGGCCAGGGCAACACCCTGCGCATGGTTACCGGCCGATGCGCAGATCACACCGCGTTTCAATTCGACCGCCGACAGGTGCGCCATCTTGTTGTAGGCGCCGCGCAACTTGAAGGAAAATACCGGTTGCAAGTCCTCGCGCTTGAGTAGTATCTCGTTGCCAAGGAGTTCCGACATGCCGGCGCTGCGGGTCAGCGGGCTTTCAATAGCGACGTCGTATACGCGCGCGGTCAGAATGCGCTTCAAATAGTCCTGCTTCACTTTTTTCCTGGCAATTAACGATTCTGAGCAGAAATGTAGCAGGATTTCCGCTATTCTTTTTATTGATCCCGATTTTATCGATCCATGGACCAAAACACCCTCAAACAAGCTGCCGCCCAGGCTGCCATTGCCTATATACCGGATGATACGATCATCGGCGTCGGTACCGGTTCGACGGTCAATTTCTTCATCGCCGAGCTGGCCAGATTTGCGCCGCGCATCAAGGCTGCCGTGTCGAGTTCCGAGGCCAGCACCAGGCTGTTGCGTGAAGCAAAAATTGAAGTGCTTGAACTGAACGATGCGGGAACATTGTCGGTTTACGTCGACGGTGCCGATGAAATTTCCCGGCAGATGTGCATGATCAAGGGCGGGGGCGCGGCCCTGACCCGTGAAAAGATCGTTGCCGCGGCGTCCCGGAAATTCATCTGCATTGCCGATCAATCCAAACTGGTCGACGTCCTTGGAAAATTTCCACTGCCGGTGGAAGTGATACCGATGGCGAGAAGTTACGTGGCGCGTGAACTGGTGCAACTGGGCGGGCACCCGGAATGGCGTGTCCGTGACGGCAAGGCGGTCATCACCGACAATGGCAACTGGATACTCGATGTGCGCGGCATGTCGATTGTCAATCCGGTCGAGCTCGAAACGGCCATTAACCAGATTGCCGGCGTGGTGACCAACGGCTTGTTCGCGCGACGCGGCGCCGACATCGCCTTGCTGGCCGCCGCAGAGGGCGTGCAGGTGTTAGTGCGCGGATGACAGGTCACTTCGTCCGGCGACGACACCTGGCGCACCGTTTGACAGCATATTTGTTTGCCGTCTCTTTGCGGCGGCGGTGACGCTACGGCCGCAACGACAGTCATATTTTTGTCACGCGACACGTTTACACTCGTACAATTCCAGAATTGGGACAGCGCAGAACAATCATGCCCAGCGAACACATCTCCAAGAAATTTGACGCAGAACTCGAAGCGCTACGCTCGCGCGTGTTGCAAATGGGTGGCCTCGTTGAACAGCAGATCAGCCGCGCCATGGATGCACTGGCGGGCGGCGACATGGAGCTCGCCGACCAGGTGATAGTCGACGACCATCGCGTCAATGCGCTGGAAGTTGCCATTGACGACGACTGCATCCATATCATTGCCAAACGGCAGCCGACGGCCGGCGATCTGCGCATGGTCATGACCGTGGTAAAGACCATCACTGATCTGGAGCGAATCGGCGATGAAGCGCAAAAGATCGCGCGCATGGCAAAGCTCATTCACGCGCACGACCGCCGCCTGTCGACGCGTTTTTCCGAAGTGCGCTACGCCAGCACCGTCGCGCTGGACATGCTGAAGACAGCGCTGGATGCGTTTGCACGGCTGGACATCGCCGCCGCCGCCAAGGTAGTGAAGCAGGACCAGATTGTCGATGAGCAGTTCCGCGGCGTGCTGCGGCAACTGGTGACCTTCATGATGGAGGACCCGCGCACCATTTCGGCGGCCATCGAGATCCTGTTCATCGCCAAAGCGATCGAGCGCATCGGAGACCATGCCAAGAACATGTCGGAATACGTGGTCTACCTGGTCAAAGGCAAGGACGTGCGCCACATCACGGTTGAAGAGTTCGAGCGCGAAACGTCCTCGCCCGACTGACCGCGTTGTCTGTCGACCCACCCGCCCTCTCGGCAGCCCGGCCCGTCAAATGACCAGGGTTCCGGCTATTTCGATGGCCGATTACTAGGTCCTCTCAAGCAGGCGGCGGCACATATCCCGTTGCCTGATCAGCGCCGTCACCGAAGAAATGCCGCATCATCTGCTCTTCCAGATACTTGCGAGCCTTCTGATCGGCCAGATTCAACCGGTTCTCGTTTACCAGGCGTTTCTGATGATCGAGCCAGTCCTTCCACGCCTGCTTGGAAACATGATCGTAAAGCTGCTTTCCCAAGGGGCCGGGATAGGGCGGGAAATCCATGCCTTCCGCCTCAATATTGAGTTTGACGCATTTCACCATTCTTGCCATTTGCTGCTCCTTCGTTTCGTTTTACGCCACAACAGTGTGTTGACCCTCGTGGCGCTTTTCTCGACCTTTACGCTGGAAAAGACCGAATGGTGGAACGTTGTCCACGTCCTCACCCGTTCAACCGGGATACGTCGCTGCACGCAGTCACAGGGCTTTTGAATAGATTTTCGAGCGGCGGGAGTAGTTGTAAAGGGCCTGCTTCTCCTGGGGCAACTTTGACACGTCGCTTTCCACAAATCCTCGCTCGACAAACCATTGCGTGGTCTGGGTGGACAATACAAACAGTGTCTTGAAGCCCTTTTCCTTGGCGCGCCTTTCGGTAAACGTGAGGATGCGTTCGCCGCGGCCCCCATCGCGGTAGAACGGATTCACCGCGAGACACGCCAGTTCCACCGCCTTGTCGTTGGGGAAGGGATAGAGCGCCGCGCAGCCGATTATTTCGTCCTCCTGCTCCAGCACTACAAAGCGGTCGATTTCCTTTTCCATCAGCGCGCGGTCGCGCTTCACCAATACTCCCTGCGCGACCAGGGGATCGATGATCGCCAGGATGCCGTCAATGTCAGCGAGCGTCGCGTCTCGGAGTTTGTCGGGCGACTCCAGCACGATCATCGTCCCGATGCCGTGATGGGTGAACAACTCTATCAGCAGCGCGCCATCGACATGGCGGCTGATCAGATGCGCACGCTTTACGCCTTCGCGGACGGCACGTATCGCGCATGGCAGGAACAGCCGAATATCCTCGGTCTGGCCGCCATAACGCACCGATCCCAGTGCTTCCTGCGCCTGCAACGCGGTAAGTTCGGTCAGTAACTTTTCCTTGCTGTCGGTGACGCCCAGGGTTTCGGTGAGGAAAATCAGTTTCTCGGCCTTAAGCGCGAGCGCGACCGACGTCGCGACATCCTCAAGCGTACAGTTGAAGATATCCCCCGTCGGTGAAAAGCCAATGGGCGATATCAGCACGACTTCATCGTCGTCGAGCCGCCGGTTGATGCCTTCCACGTCTACTTTTCGCACCTGGCCGGTGTGCCTGTAATCGACGCCTTCGCGGACCCCAAGCGGCTTGGCGGTAATAAAGTTTCCGGACGAGACACGGATATCGGCATTGGCCATCGGCGAATTGGCAAGTTCGGTCGAAAGGGTCGCCTCGATTTCAACGCGCACGATGCCGTTGGCCTCCTTGACGCACTTCAGGGTCGCGTCGTCGGTAACGCGCTTGCCGTCGATCAATTGGGAAGTCACGCCATGCTGCTTGAGCTGATCCTCAACCTGCGGCCGCGTGCCGTGCACCAGGACCACGCGGATTTCCAGGCTCACCAGCACGTTGATGTCGTGGGCAAGCTGCATCAACTCGCCATCCGAGAGCACTTCACCGCCGAAGGCGATGACAATGGTGCGCCCGCCGAATTCGTGGATAAACGGCGTCGCACTGCGAAACCATTTCACGAATACTTCGAGTTTCTTGACGTCGTTCTTGGCCATGTTGAGGTCCGCCAATTGAATTGCCGTGGGCGGAAGGGTAAAGGGGTGGTGAGACGATTGTGAACGGGGAAAAATGCCGCAACGCGAATTTTACGGCATCGCAACCGTATGCGACGACTTGCCTATCGCAAATCGCCGTGAACCGCGTTTAGCGCAGCGATCGCCGCGAGCCCGGCGGTTTCGGTCCTGAGTACGCGCGGTCCCAGACTCACGGGTTTGATGCCATGCCGGACCGCCATGGCGAATTCGTTGTCGGAAAACCCGCCTTCCGGGCCCACCAGGACGGCCAGTGGCTGGGTCAAATCAGCCGATCCCACCAGTGAAATCGTCGCTGCCGGCTGAAGCATCACCTGGGTTCCCGCCGCCGGCAGGGCCAGCCACGCTTCGAGCGAGATGACGTCCGCCACCGCGGGAACACGATTGCGTCCGCACTGTTCACAGGCCGCGCGGGCAATGGCCTGCCAATGCGCGGCACGTTTCTGGGCGCGATCGCCGGCAAGTTTCAGGGTGGCGCGTTCGGTGGCGATGGGCTGAATGCCGGCGATTCCCAGCTCGACCGCCTTCTGCACAATGAGATCCATCTTGTCGCTGGTCGCCAGCGCCTGCACCAGGGTAAGCATCAAGGACGATTCGCGCTCGATCGGCACAAATTGCGTCATCCGTACCGTTGCCTGGCGTTTACCCATTACCGCGATCACCGCAATCCATTCGCCACCCAGTCCATCGAACAGCGCAACGTTGTCATTTACACCTATGCGCAAAACCTGAAAATGCCGGGCAATCTCCTCGCTGACGTCATACAAGGCGTCAGCGGCCGGGGCGCGCGGCAGCGGTTGCGATACATGAAAGCGGGGGTGGGCCATGAGGTGGGATCAAGCACGTTGGACGATGGCGGTGGAGTATTATAGCGGCGCAAAACCAAGCACTTTCCCATGTCTCTCCTCGAATCCGCCTCATCCATCGACGCCACCGAACCTGAACCTTTGCGGGCACATGAACCGGTATTTCCGCCTGCGTCGCTGGTTGAAGGCGTCATTGCGCTGGTGCGTGAAGTGTCGGCGCGCGAACTCATGCCGCGATTCCGGCACGTGCATGCCGAGAAGAAGCGCGATGGTTCGCTCGTCACCGAGGCGGACCGCGCGGTTGAGGCGGCATTGGCAGCGGCTCTGCCTGCCCTGTTTGACTGCCCGGTGCTGGGCGAGGAGATGTCGGAACCGGAGCAGCGCCGCATTTGGCGCGGGGCCGAATGGTGCTGGTGTGTCGATCCCCTCGATGGCACCAGTAATTTTGCCAACGGGCGGCGCTATTTTGGAATCTCGGTGGCGCTGATGCATCAGCGCATCAGTATTTTCGGCGTGGTGTTCGATCCGAATACAGGCGAAGTATTTCATGGTGTCCGCGACGGCGGCGCGTATCTCGATGGCAAGCGACTCAAGATGGGCGCCACCAAGCACCTTGCGGATGCGTCGATCGAGGTGGGGCGTTTCAAGCGCCTGGGCCGTCTCGGCGCGGCACTGTTCGAGCATCGCCCGTTCAGGAAGCTGTCGATGAGCGGCGCATCGGTCCTGCAGTGGTGTCACATGGCCTGTGGCCGCGTCGATGCATTTGTGCACGCCGGAGAACAGCCGTGGGACTACGCGGCCGGCGCGTTGATACTCGAGGAAGCCGGCGGCCGGATTGCCACGCTCCTTCACGATGACTACTGGCGCAGCGACGGCACCGGCGACTGGTCGAAATCGGTGATCGCCGCGCGCCACCCGGCGCTGTTCGATGAATGGAAACGCTGGGTCCGGAATCATCGCTAGCCGAGTTTCAAGATTAAACTCAAGCACTGGCGCGGCTTTCG
>JBDTSU010000217.1:0-6087 GCA_039930965.1 Betaproteobacteria bacterium | reverse complement strand
CATGAATTATGCAGGCTAGCGGGCGCGGCGTTCCGGCCAAAATGGGCCGGGAAGCCGCGCCCGCGCTAGAGTTTCAAGCCTACTCAGATTCGCCGTCCAGCCCCAGCTCTTGGATTTTGCGCGTCAAGGTATTGCGTCCAATGCCGAGCAGGGTCGCGGCCTCGATGCGCCGGCCGCCGGTGTGTTCCAGTGCCTTGGTGATGAGTGCTGCTTCAAACGCGCGATTCAAGCCGTCAAAGATATTCTTCTCGCCGCGACCCAGCGACGCCGTGACTTCACGTTCAAGCGCGCGTTTCCAGTTGCTGTCGAATGCCGCCGCCGACTTTTCACCGCCGCTCGCGCCGCGCACATCGGGCGGCAGGTCCGCGACGTCCACCATCTGTCCGGGGGCCATGACGGTGATCCAGTGGCACAGGTTTTCAAGCTGCCGGACATTGCCCGGGAAATCCTGTTGGGCCAGGAAATTGAGCGCATTTTCGGTGAGGCGCTTGGCATCGACATTCAGGTCGCGGGCGCTCTTGGCGAGGAAGTGCCTGGCGAGCAAGGGAATGTCCTCGCGACGTTCGCGCAATGAAGGCAGGCGCAACCGAATCACATTGAGACGGTGATAAAGGTCTTCCCGGAACAGCCCCTGCTTGACGCGCTGCTCGAGGTCCTGGTGGGTCGCGGCGATGACCCGCACATTGGCGGTGATGGGCGTATGGCCACCGACGCGATAGAACTGTCCGTCGGACAAGACGCGCAACAAGCGCGTTTGCAGGTCCGGCGGCATATCGCCGATTTCATCCAGAAACAGGGTGCCGCCATCGGCCTGCTCGAAGCGGCCGCGGCGCATGGTGGCAGCGCCGGTAAAGGCGCCCCGCTCGTGGCCGAATAACTCACTTTCCAGCAGGTCTTTCGGAATCGCGGCGGTGTTGATGGCGATGAACGGTTTGCCGGCGCGCGGGCTGTGACGGTGCAGGGCGCGTGCGACCAGCTCCTTGCCGGTTCCCGACTCACCGTTGATCAGTACCGTCGCGTGCGACTGCGACAGCCGGCCGATGGCGCGAAACACTTCCTGCATACTTGGCGCGGAACCGAGAATTTCCGGCGCTTCGGTGGCGATTTCCGCTTCCGGTACTTCACGCATCGATTCGTCGAGCGCGCGGCGAATCAGTTCGACCGCGTGATCGACATCGAATGGCTTGGGCAGGTATTCAAACGCGCCGCCCTGGAACGCGGCGACCGCGCTCTCGAGGTCCGAATACGCCGTCATGATAATGACCGGCGTGGTCGGCAGTCGGGCCTTCAGCTGCTGCATGAAATCCAGCCCCGACGCGCCGGGCATGCGGATATCGCTGATCACCACCTGTGGCGGGTTCTTTTGCAAGGCGTCCAGGCCCTCCTGGGCGGCGGCAAACGACTGGTAGGCGATGCCTTCGCGGGTCAGCGCCTTTTCAATGACCCAACGTATCGATTTGTCGTCGTCAATTATCCAGACAGGCCGCATGAATCAGCTTTCAATGTGAATGGGAATGGGAAGAAGGCGGGTTGAGGGTCTGGCTCTCGCGCACCGGCAGCAGGACGGTAAAGCAAGTGCGGCCGGGGAGGCTCTCGAACTCAATGATGCCGTGGTGCTGGCTGACAAAGCTTTGCGCCAGCGACAGGCCGAGACCGGTCCCCCCGTCGCGGCCGGACACCAGCGGAAAGAAGATCCGGTCGCTCAAGGTCTCCGGAACACCCGGGCCGTTATCGATAATCTGCACCTGGATGGCGTGGCGGTAGCGCTGCTTGGCCAGCGTAACCTGGCGGGCAATGCGCGTGACCAGTTGAATTTGTCCGCGGCCGTGCATCGCCTGGGCGGCATTACGGGTGATATTGAGCAGGGCCTGGATCAGCGGTTCCTTGTCGGCGATGAATTCGGGCAGGCTGGTGTCGTAATCGCGCAGCACCGTCACGCCCGACGGGAATTCCGCCAGCACCAGTGTGCGCACCCGCTCCAGCACCTCATGGATGTTCAGGCGTGCCATCTGCGGCAGGCGGTGCGGCGTCAGCAACCGGTCCATCAGGGTCTGCAGGCGATCTGCCTCGTTGACGATGACCTGCGTGTATTCCTTCAGATCCGCCTCGTTGGGCAGGCCGCGCAGTTCGCGTTCCAGCAGTTGCGCGGAGCCGCGTATTCCCCCCAGTGGATTCTTGATTTCGTGCGCAAGGTTGCGAATCAGTTCGCGGTTCAGTTCCTGGCGCTCGAGAATCTTGGCTTCGCGCGCGATCTTGAGTTGTTGATCGAGCGGGTGGAATTCCACTACTACCCGTTCGCGCTCGATGGGCGATGCGACGCAGGATGCGTGCAAGGCGTGATTTGCGGCAGATTCCAGCGTCAGTTCGTTTTCATTGAAGCCGGCATCGTTCTTCACCACCTGTTCGAGCATGGAAAACAAGGCGTGATTGCCGGCATGTCCCGCCGCGAACACGCGCGCCAGCGGCTGCCCGACCGCGTTTTTCAGGCTGAAGGCAAACAGGTTCTCCGCGGCGGGGTTGGCGTACATCAGGACAAATGACCGGTTGATGATGAGTACGGCGGTGGAAAGCAAATCCAGGCCGGCGTAGTGGGGATTGGCGGAGCGGATCGTATTTTCGCGGTTCGGCATTGAATCGCCTCAATGAAAAAGCAATTTCTGCGCCATCGCGATGCGTTGGCGCTTAGCGCAGCATAAACCCGAATGCGCCGTGACTGAAATACGAGCCGAACGGCGCGAAAAAAACGCCGGAAGCTCTTCACTCCCGGCGTTCAAGGTATCGATCGGCAACCCGATCGAAAGGAGACGAATGACTGGTGGTCAGCTACTTCAGCGCGCCCAACTGCTCTCGCAGGGTCTGCAAATGGTTTTCATGCATGGCCACCTGATCCTGCAGATTGCGTACGCGTTCAAAATGGCGCTCGATTTCGGCGCGGGTCTCGGGACTGATCAGTGGCTTCTGCGCGGTGACACCTTCGACGGTGGCTGAGAAAGAGGCGCGCATCGCGCGGATGCTGCCGGAATTCTTTTGCTCTTCCTCCAATTTCGACCTGACGGCACCCAGCAATTGCTCTTCGGTCTGCAGGTCACCCTCCAGCAGGCGTTTCCGGGTTTCCGCCTGCCGCTGCTGCGTCAATTGGTTCAAGGATTCAATCGATGCGACCACGCTGTTTTCAGGGGCCTGCGTGGCGGGTTTTGCCGCCTGTGCCTGGCTGGACAAAGGCAATACCGAGGCCACCTGGAAAGCCGGCTTGGCGGGGGAGGACGATACCGGGGCGGCGATCGGCGAAGGCGCAATATTTCGCGACACGACCTGCGCGTTCGCCGCACTGAGCGAGCCGCTGGGTGTCGACGGAATTACCGTGAGCGGCTCCAGGTCAACGCGGGCGCCTCCCTTGATGGGTGAGTTGGCATAAGTGACGCGGCCATTTTCATCGACATGCTTGTAGATGACCGTCTCGGCGCGCGGCGTGCTGTGGGCACCGGGTTGCGCGAGCGCAATGGCGGGGACCAGCAAGCAGGACAAATAGACGATTTTCGCGGGTCGAATCATGGTCTTTCACCAAGGCTGGAAATCGCTTTGAGCGGTCTTCCAGCATACGACTCGGAAAATTCTTTTTCAACTCAAGGAGTTGTGGAATGCCAACTGCCCGGCCACTATAGGTAGTCCGATGCCTGAAAGGCCGGCGTTCCGATGCGCCGCCGGCGGCGAATGGGCAAGAAAAAAGGGCCGCACCGTTGCCGGCGCGGCCCTCGCGGCAGCTTCGGAAAATTACGATGAGTAATACATGTCGAATTCGACCGGATGCGTCGTCATGCGGAAGCGCGTGACCTCCTGCATCTTGAGTTCGATATAGGCATCGATCATGTGGTTCGAGAAGACGCCACCGCGGGTCAGGAACTCGCGATCCTTGTCCAGATATTCGAGCGCCTGCTCCAGTGAAGAACAGACAGTCGGGATCTTGGCATCCTCTTCCGGCGGCAGGTCATAGAGGTTCTTGTCGGCCGGATCGCCCGGATGAATCTTGTTTTGCACGCCGTCCAGTCCCGCCATCATCATTGCGGCGAAAGCCAGATACGGGTTGGCGGTGGGATCCGGGAATCGCACTTCGATGCGTCGTGCCTTGTCCGATTGCACGTAGGGGATGCGGATGGACGCGGAGCGGTTGCGCGCCGAGTAGGCGAGCTTGACCGGTGCTTCGAAGCCCGGCACCAGGCGCTTGTACGAATTGGTGCCCGGGTTGGTGATGGCGTTGAGCGCGCGCGCATGCTTGATAATGCCGCCGATGTAATACAGCGCGAACTCGGACAGGCCCGCGTAGCCGTTGCCGGCGAACAGATTCTTGCCGTCCTTCCACACCGACTGGTGCACGTGCATGCCCGAGCCGTTGTCGCCCACCACCGGTTTCGGCATGAAGGTCGCGGTCTTGCCGTAGCTGTGCGCGACGTTATGCACGATGTATTTGAGGCGCTGCGTCCAGTCGGCGCGCTGCACCAGCGGCGCGAACTTGGTGCCGATTTCGCATTGGCCAGGCGCGGCAACCTCGTGGTGGTGCACTTCGACTTCAACGCCGACATCCTCGAGTGCCAGGCACATGGCGGAACGCATATCCTGCAGGGAATCGACCGGCGGCACCGGGAAATAACCGCCCTTGACCGGCGGGCGATGGCCGAGATTGCCGCCTTCAAACTTGCCGCCGGTGGACCAGGGCGCTTCTTCCGAGTAAATCCTCACGGCGCTGCCGGACATGTCGACGTTCCATTCAACGGCGTCAAAAATGAAGAACTCGGGCTCCGGGCCAAAATAAGCAACGTCGCCGAGACCGCTCGATTTCAAATACGCTTCGGCGCGGCGGGCCAGCGAGCGCGGGTCGCGATCGTAACCCTTGCCGGTGGAAGGTTCGATCACGTCGCAGGAAAGCACCAGCGTCGACTCATCGTAGAAGGGATCGATAAACGCCGATTCAGGGTCGGGCATCAGGATCATGTCGGACGCTTCGATACCTTTCCAGCCGGCAATCGACGACCCGTCGAAGGCATGACCCTCGGTGAACTTGTCCTCGCCAAAGGCCTTGACCGGCACGGAAACATGTTGTTCCTTGCCCTTGGTGTCGGTGAAGCGAAAGTCGACAAACTTGACCTCGTTGTCTTTCACCATTTTCAGTACTTCTGCGACTGCCATGTTTTTCTCCTGAGTTGAAACGTGAATGAGCCTGTTTGTATAGGGAAATGCGAAAACATCAAAACCAATCAGAAATTCAAATTAGCAGAAAACATGCCATCGGCAAGAATGCTCTAAGCTATTGAATTGTTTTTCAATAATGCTCACGACGCGGCCACGCCGCGCCAAGCTGGTGCAAAGACGCAATTCATGCACCAAGGTGGTGCGTCAAAGTATCCGCAGCACGGGCGCTGCAACCTGCTAACATTTTTTCAAAATCACCATATTAAGTATATGACAGACCGTTACGCAGTGATCGGCCATCCGGTCGCACATTCCAAGTCACCGGAGATCCACGCCGCGTTCGCACGTGAAACGAAAGAGTCGATCAGCTACGAAAGGCTGCTCGCACCCTTGGACGGATTCTTTACCACCGTCGAAACATTCCGCGCCGGCGGCGCACGCGGCGCGAATGTCACGCTGCCTTTCAAGGTTGAGGCATTTCGCTACGCCAATGAACTGAGCGAACGCGCGCGTCAGGCCGGCGCGGTAAATACGCTCAAGTTCGACGGCGAGCGTATTTTCGGCGACAACACCGATGGCATCGGCCTGTGCAGGGACATCATCCATAACCTGAGGGTGCCGCTCCGCGGCGCACGCATTTTGCTGGTCGGCGCGGGCGGCGCCGCGCGCGGTGTGGTCGGGCCGCTGCTGGCCGCGCACCCGCGGGCGATTTCGATCAGCAATCGGACGCTTTCAAAGGCCGATGATGTCGCCAGGCGTTTCGCCGACCTCGGCCCCGTCAAGTCAATCGCGCCGGCGGAACTCGCCACGCAACGATTCGATATCCTCATCAACGCGACCTCCGCGAGTCTTGACGGCGGCGTGCCACCGCATCTGGTCTACCCTTCCGATGTCCCACGCGTA
>JBDTSU010000216.1:0-6094 GCA_039930965.1 Betaproteobacteria bacterium | reverse complement strand
CCGCCATCAATACGCTTGCCAGCATGGGCTCTCCGGGTTTGACAATGAGACCTGCATGGTAATCGTTGGCGGCGCCAGCGGCGAGGTATCGTCACTTGCGCGCGGCGGCGTCCACCACAAATGGCCGGGGCCGCTCGAAAGCGGCCCCGGCCGATACGTCAGGCTCGAGGTCTCAAGGCTTATTGCGCGGGTTTTTCAACCGGCGGCACGATCGCTGCCGGTGCCGGCGCGACCGGCGGTTCCTGGATGACGGGTGGGGCCGGCACCGGTGTGGCGGGCGTGAGCAGTTCCGGCTGCGGCGCGACCACTTCATTCAGCGGAACCAGGGGCGGTTCGACCACCGCGGCCGGTGCAACTTTCCTTGCCGGTGCCGATTTCGCGGCCACGCTGCTCCTGGCCTTGACCGGGTTCATCGATTCGCTGCTGTGATTGTTGCCGTGTCCGGCCAGCGGCATCGAATTCGACTCCTCCGTCTTGGTCAGCGGACCGAGCGGATCGGTGACCGGACTGTCCTTGGCGGTCGGCGCCGCCGACGGCACCTGCAGGTTACTGGTCGCGGGAACGGAAGCGGCCGCGGGTACGCTCGGATCCGGTCCAACGGCAGGCGCTTCAATTTTCGCGGCATGACGTTCCGTGTACGAGGTCACGCCCCAGGTGATGCCGGCGCCGGCCGCGATCACCACGGCCGCGATGAGCATCGGCCGCATCGCCCGGAAGGAAAAGCTGCCGGAAGTGGAATAGTCGTCGTGTATCAATCTGAAATCATCAAGTGTCCCCGCCAGCGGTGTCGTCGGCAGGCCGAATCGCGGAGAATTCATTTGAGCGGTTTGCATATTGATTCCTTTCATGCTCATGGCGGCTTGCCATGAAACCAGTGTAGGTTGCTGTGCTCCGGCATCTTGTAGGCGCAGGCTCATTTGGTTTGTAGGAACGCGGGATCAGTACAAGTCAGCCATGGTGTTCGGCCCGGGTATCGATTGGCGGGTGCCACCGGGCGCCGGCATGCCCGCCGCAACGCCCCTTGGGAACCTCTGATCAAGTATCCGCGATCCCGGATACTTGATCAGAGGTTCCCCTAGCGACTGGCGGTAGAATCATCCATCCCATCGATTGACGAGAACGGCCATGACCGCACGTGACGCGCTGCCTGCCATTACCCCCATCAATACCGACCGGTTGTTTGACGATATCTCCCGCCAGTGGGATGACGATATCGTCCCGCAACTCATCGAGTACGTGAAGATTCCCGCCAAGTCGCCGGGCTTCGATCGCGACTGGCAAAAGCATGGCTATCTCGATGCCGCCATCGAGCAGGCGCGCAACTGGGTAGCCGCGCAGGGCGTGGCGGGGCTGACTCTGGAAGTGGTGCGCCTCGACGGCCGCACGCCCATCCTGTTCTTCGATATTCCGGCGACCGGCGGAGTCGATCCGGCACGCACCGTGCTCATCTACGGGCACCTCGACAAGCAACCGGAAATGACCGGCTGGCGCCCCGGGCTCGGGCCGTGGATTCCCGTCTATGAAGACGGCAAGCTGTATGGCCGCGGCAGCGCCGACGATGGCTATGCGGTGTTCGCGGCGCTGTCGGCTATCATGGCGCTCGATAAACAGGGTGTGGCGCGGCCGCGCTGCGTCGGCTTGATAGAGACCTGCGAAGAAAGCGGCAGTTTTGATTTACCGTTTTACCTGGAGGCGCTGGCGCCGCGCATGGGAGAGGTGCAGCTCGTTATCGCGCTCGATTCCGGCGCCGGCAACTACGACCAGCTTTGGGTCACCACTTCGCTGCGCGGCCTGGTCAACGGCACGCTCACCGTGAATGTGCTGACCGAAGGCGTGCACTCCGGCGATGCCGGCGGCGTCGTGCCCTCGTCATTTCGCATCGCGCGGCAGCTGCTCGATCGCATCGACGATTCGCGCACCGGCGTGGTCAAGCCCGCCGTATTCAATTGCGAGATTCCCGCCGAGCGCATCAGCCAGGCGAAACAGGCGGCGCAGATCCTCGGCGAATCGATGTGGCAGCGTTTCCCGTGGGACAGCTGCTGTCAGGATGGTGGCGATGGCGGCGGCAAGTTTACGTTTGTGCAGCCCGTCACCAAGGACCCGGTGGAACTGATCCTGAACCGCACCTGGCGCGCCGCGCTCGCGGTCACCGGCGCCGACGGCCTGCCGGCGATCGAATCCGGCGGCAACGTGCAGCGCCCGTACACGTCGTTGAAACTGTCGCTGCGCCTGCCGCCGCTGGTGGATGCGGCAATGGCCGCCGCCACCCTGAAACAGACCCTGGAAGGCGACGCGCCGTACTCGGCGAACATCTCCTATGTCCATGAACAGGCGGCCAGCGGCTGGAATGCGCCGGCATCGGTACCCTGGCTGACCGACTTGCTCGATAGCGCCTCGCAGGCCTGCTATGGCAAGCCGGCCGCATACCTGGGAGAGGGCGGCACGATTCCCTTCATGGGCATGCTTGGCGTGAAATTCCCGGATGCGCAAATGCTGGTCACCGGCGTGCTCGGGCCGAAATCGAATGCCCACGGGCCGAACGAATTCCTGCACGTGCCGTATGCGAAAAAGCTCACCGCGGCGGTGGCCCTGGTGCTGGCCGGGGTGCGTTAGTTGGGCGATCGCGAAATCGACGGCACGGTAACCGACAGCCAGCATTTCACCTTTCCGGCGGTGCGCGAGGTGGACGCGTGGCGCGCATTCGTCTGGCTCAGGCGTGGCATGGCCGATTTTCGCGCCCGGCCCGCGGCCAGCCTGTTCTACGGATTCTGCTTCGCGCTGATGGGCGTGGTGCTGCTGCTGGTGTTTCGTTTCGCGGTCGATTACACCTCGACGTTCGCGATGGGTTTCGCGCTGCTGGGCCCGTTCCTGTGCATCGGCCTCTACGATCTTTCGCGCCAGCGTGGTGATGGCGGTTCGGGACGCCCGGTGAATTTCCGCCAATCGCTGGTGGCGTGGCGCGAGAATCCCGGCGGCATCGGCATCTACGTGCTGATTCTCACGGTGGTGTTCCTGGTCTGGGCGCGGGCGTCGCTGGTGACGTTTGCCTTGTTCGAGTCGCGCGGCATGCCGAGCTGGGACGCTTTCTTCCTGCAGCTCGCGGCCATGAAGAACATCGGTTTCATCCTGGCGTTTTTCGGCGTTGGCCTGATTTTCGCCACCCTTGTCTTCGCCTTCAGCGTCATCTCGATTCCCTATCTGCTCGATCGCCGCGCCGATGCCGTCACCGCCGCGGCGGTGAGCGTGTTGTCGCTCGCGCGCAATCCGGCGGCCATGCTCGTCTGGGCGATACTGATTGCGCTGCTGCTCGGCATCGGCCTGGCGACGGCGTATGTCGGCCTGCTGCTGACCGGTCCGCTGATCGGCCATGCCAGCTGGCATGCCTACCGCGACCTGGTCGGCGCGGAGGCGCCACACGCGGCCGATGGCGCGGCCGCCGGCGGCGTGGCGCCGTGATGGCCCTGACGGCGCCGGTAAGGATCGATACGCCGCGCGTGCGCCTGCGCAGGCTCACCGCGGACGATGTCACCGCGATCTTCGAGATGTATTCGCATCCGGACGTGACCCGCTACGGGAGCGCCGCCGCCTATACCGAAATCGCCCAGGCTGAGAAACGGGTTGCGGAGGCGCTGGATCATTATGCGAAGGACACGGCTTATCCGCTGGCGGTGATGCGCATTGCCGACGAGCGCGTGATCGGCAATTGCACCCTGTGGAACTTTCATCGGCAAAACCGCCGTGCGGAAGTCGGCTATGCGCTGGCGCGACCCTATTGGGGGCAGGGCTATAACCATGAGGCGATGACGGCGATGATCGATTTTGCCTTTCGTGAAATGCAACTGCATCGGCTCGAGGCCGATATCGATCCGCGCAATGTGCCGTCGGCGAGGACCCTTGAGCGGCTCGGCTTTCACCAGGAAGGCCTGCTGCGCGAACGCTGGATCGTTGACGGCGAGGTGTCGGACAGCGCCTTGTACGGCCTGCTGGCTAGCGAGTGGCGCGGGCCCGTGGCGTGACCTGCCCGGCTTGCCACGCAATGGGCGGCAGCAGCAGCCACGGGATGATGTAGAACGCCGTCAGGTACCAGTGCGTGTTCAGGAACGCCCAGCCGCGCTGCTGATGCACTGCGAGGTAAAGGTAATCGTAGGCAAACAGCGGTACCGTCATGTAGAACGCGATCCAGCCGGCGATGCGCCATGCCTGCTGCGGCGCGCGCGAGCAGCGCCGCCAGCCGAAATAGCCCAGCGCCAGCGCCGGGGCGATTTCACCAAAGACGAGGATCGGCCAGAACGCGGTGGTCTGGAAATAGTCGCTCGGCAGGCCGAGCATGAAATACAGCGTCCACCAGGTGGTGGCGAGGCAGAACAGGTGCCAATGCTGGTTGGGGCGCATGGAGCGGTCTCGTGCGGGGTGGCGGTGGGCGAAGCGATCAGCTTAGTCGAAGTGCCGGGGCACTGCTTCCCGACGTGTTCACCACGCCGGGTGGGCGGATAAATGGAACGACAAATTGCGGGCGGGGATGGGGTTCGATAAAGTAGCGGAAAACCGACCGAAACACCCAGGGGGCAGCATGATCACGCTGGTACAGCAATACTTCACGGCTTCCGCCGCGCGCTTTCCGGACAAGCCGGGCATTTGCTGCGCCGACGATACGCTCGGTTTTCGCCAGGCCGACGAATTCACCAATGCCTTCGCCCGCGCCTTGCAGGCGGCGGGAGCCGCGCGCGGCCAGTTCGTGCCGTTCTTCATGGAAAAGAGCGTGCGCTCCATTCTGTCCCTCCTCAGCATCCTGAAGGCCGATTGTGCCTACGTGCCGATCGACTTCAAGTCGCCGGGCCAGCGTATGCAGTCGATCCTCAAGGCCACCGAGGCACGCGTCGTCATCGTCGACGACGAAAGCCAGGCCCTGTTCGAAGAGCTGATCCCCGCCGCCGGGCGGCCGGTGCTGGTCAATATCAGCCGCTTCCAGCCGGTCGACACGGCGCCGGTCCCCTCGCGGAACCTGTCCATCGACATCGCCTACGTGCTGTTCACCTCGGGATCGACCGGCATCCCCAAGGGTGTCATGATTCCGCACAAGGCGATCATCGACTACATCGAATGGTGCGTCGAGGTCTATGCGCTGACCGACGACGATGTGGTCGCCAATCACGCGCCGCTGTACTTCGACAATTCCACTTTCGATCTCTATTGCGCCTTCAAGACCGGCGCCACGCTGCACCTGGTGCACGAGGAGCTGAACGTGGTGCTGCCGCGGCTGGTGAACTGGCTGTCCGACCGCAAGATCAGCCTGTTCTTCTGCGTACCCTCGGTGCTGACCCTGCTGCTGCGCTCGCGGCGCCTGAAGCCCGACAGCTTTCCGCGCATGCGCCACGTCATCGCCGCCGGTGAAGTGCTGCCGCGCGACATCCTCGCCGAGTGGATGGAAAAGTACCCGCATGTCCAGTTCACCAACATGTACGGCCCGACCGAAATCACCGTCGATTGCAGCTATCACATCCTGCACGAGAAGCCGGGCAAGGACATGCTGTCGATCCCGATCGGCAAGGCGCGGACCAACATGGAACTGTTTGTGCGCACCGCCGGCGGGCAGCTGAGCCAGGCGATCGGCGCCGAGGGCGAATTGCTGGTGCGCGGCACCTCGGTCGCGTACGGCTACCTGGGCGATGCCGAGCGCACCCAGAAGGCCTTTATCCAGAATCCGCTCAACCGTTTTTTCCATGACCCGCTCTATTGCACGGGCGACCTGGTGCGCATCGACGCCAATGCCGACTACCTGTTCCTTGGCCGCGCCGACGACCAGATCAAGTTTCTCGGCTACCGCATCGAGCTGGGCGAGATCGAGGCCGCGCTGGCCGGCATCGAAGGCGTGCATGAGGGCGTGGTGGTGTTCAACAACAGCGTCGTCGAGTCCGAGCGCGAACTGGGCGCGCTGGTGAGCCTCGATGAAGGCTTCGATCTCGACGCCCTGCGCCACGCGCTGCAAAAGCGCCTGCCCGGCTATATGGTGCCGACGCGCTTCAAGATCACCACGGATGAGTTTCCGCGCACGCCCAACGGCAAGTACGATCGCAAGGTGACCCTGAAGATCGTC
>JBDTSU010000215.1:0-6110 GCA_039930965.1 Betaproteobacteria bacterium | reverse complement strand
ATTCACCTGCGCGGCTACGCGCAAAAGCAGCCCAAGCAGGAATACAAGCGCGAGGCGTTTGAATTGTTCAGCGGCATGCTCGACGGCATCAAGCGCGAGGTCACGCAGATCCTGATCAACGTGCAGGTGCGTTCCGAGGACGAGGTCGCGGCGGCGGAACGGGCGGCGGAAGAAGCCGCCGCAAGGGCTGCGCAGAACGTGCAATACCATCACGCCGACTACAATGAAGCGCTTGCCGGTGCCGACGACGAGGGCGGGGCCGCCGCCGCGGCGGAGTCGCCACCCCAGCCATTCGTGCGCGAGGGCCAGAAGATCGGCCGCAATGACCCGTGCTGGTGCGGATCAGGCAAGAAATTCAAGCAGTGCCACGGCAAGCTGTCCTGAGCGGCGCGACGCTATAGCAGCCGGGTATCGTCATCCGCGTAAGGCGGATGGCAGACGCAGAGAATCTTCATCGGCTCGCCACCGGTATTGGTTACGCAATGCGGTGTGCCCGGCGCGATGGTGATGGTGTCGCCGCGGCAAATGTCGAACTCGGCGTCGCCCAGGCGCATGGATCCGCTGCCCTGCGTGAGGTGATAAATCTCTTCAGCGGCCTGGTGAAGGTGCAGCCGGGTCGTCTCTCCGGGACTGACGGTCGCCTCGGCAAAGCTCATCGCGCCCGCGCCATGTTGCGTCGGATGCATGAGTTCACGGATCAGTGATCCGTCACGGGTGATGAATGGCGCAATATCGCCGTACGCGGTCTTCATGGTTCCGGTGCAAAGGGTTTGATAGTGATCCGTGCCATAATTTTGCCGGACTCTCACTCCGGATTGTGAATTTACCATGGCCGTCAATTACACCGTTCCCACCGCCGATTCGCTGTTGCCGGTCTCCGGCGTGATGTTGGGCTTCGCCAAGGCGCACGTAAAAAAACCCGATCGAAAGGACATGCTGGTGATCGCGCTGGACGCCGGCTCGCGGGCGGCTGGCGTATTCACGCAAAACCGCTTTTGCGCGGCACCCGTGCTGGTGTGTCGCGACCATCTCAAGCACGGCACCGAGATCCGGGCATTGGTCGTCAATACCGGTTGCGCGAATGCCGGCACCGGGGAACGCGGTCTCGCCGATGCCAAGGCGACTTGCGAGGCGCTCGCCAAAGTGCTGGGGTGCAAGCCCCGCCAGGTCCTGCCGTTTTCGACCGGGGTCATTCTCGAACACCTGCCCATGGAGCGAATACTGGCGGGCATTCCCCATTGTGTGTCCGGCCTGACCGCCGGCGGCTGGTTCGATGCCGCGGAGGCCATCATGACCACCGATACCGTCGCCAAAGGTATCTCGCGCCAGATCAATATCGATGGCCACATGGTCACCATCACCGGCATCGCCAAGGGTGCGGGCATGATCGAGCCGAACATGGCCACCATGCTGGCATTTATCGCCACCGATGCCGTGGTGGGCGATGACGTGCTGCAGGACATGGTAAAGGTGGCCGCCGATCACTCGTTCAATGCCATCACCGTTGACGGCGATACCTCCACCAATGATTCACTGATCCTGATGGCGACCGGCAAAGCCGGCAATCCGCCGGTAAACGGCGAGGGCACGGCCGAGTACGTGAAACTGCAGGCGGCCGTGAAGGAGGTCGCGATTGCCCTGGCGCAGGCGATCGTGCGCGACGGCGAAGGCGCGACCAAGTTCATGACGGTCAAGGTCGAGGGCGGCAAGACCCGTGAGGAATGCCTGAAAATCGGCAAGGCGATCGCCAATTCCCCGCTGGTGAAGACAGCCTTTTTCGCCAGCGACCCGAACCTCGGCCGCATCCTCGCCGCCATCGGCTACGCCGGCGTCTGCGACCTCGACACGGCCAAGATCAGGCTCTATCTCGGCGCCGTGTTGGTGGCCGAACATGGCGGCCGCGCCGCCAGCTACAAAGAGGAACTCGGCGTGGCGGTAATGAAGGACGAGGAAATCCTGGTGCGAGTCGAACTCGAGCGCGGGCTCGAATCCGCCACCGTCTGGACCTGCGATTTTTCGTACGACTATGTGAAGATCAACGCGGACTACCGTTCCTGATATCAGTCTGCATAATTCACAGGTCGACCCCGAAATGTTGAATTTGCCGCGACGAACGACATTGTCGATCAGCGGCGTGCAATTCAATTGGCGCCGTCGGGCCTACGCATTCGATGGCGGATGGCTGGACGGCGCTTTTCCGTCCTCTTTGTCGCCAATAGCGGTGCTATTGGCTTCGCAGTCGAACGAAAAATCACTCGCCCATCCACCCACCCTCGAACGCGTCCCTATGAAATATGCAGACTAAGATCGATAAAATCCTCGGCCGCATCGAGTCGCTGCTGGAACGGATCGAACGCCAGCTTCCGGCAAGCGAGGTGGTGCCCGACTGGAAGAAGTACATCGCCTTTCGCTGGCGGCGCACACCGTCGCTGTTCGGCAATCGCGGCCACCTGGCGGGTGTTGCGCATCCGCATGTCATCACCTTTGACGACCTCAAGGACATCGACGACCAGAAATCGCGGCTGGAGGCAAACACCCGGCAGTTTGTGCATGGCAAAAGCGCCAACAACATACTGCTGACTGGCGCGCGCGGCACCGGCAAATCCTCGCTGGTCAAGGCCGCGTTGCAGCGCTTTGCCCGGGACGGATTGCGCTTGATCGAGGTCGATCGCGGCGACCTGCTCGACCTGCCGGAAATTGCCGACCTGATCGCCGACCGCCCCGAGCGCTTCATCATCTTCAGCGACGATCTTTCTTTCGAGGCCAATGATCCCGGCTACAAGGCGCTGAAGTCGGTGCTCGATGGCGGCATTTCGGCGACGAATGACAACCTGCTAATCTATGCCACCAGCAATCGCCGCCATCTCATGCCGGAGAAAATGAGCGAGAACCTGGAAACCAAACACACCGAAGATGGCGAAATTCACCCGGGCGAAACGACCGAAGAAAAGATATCCCTGTCCGAGCGCTTCGGGCTGTGGCTGTCGTTCTACCCATTCGGCCAGGAAGAATATTTGCAGATTGTCGATCATTGGGTCGGGGCGCTGGCGGGGGGCAGCCGTGCCGACGCCGACGCCATGCACAAGGCCGCGCTGCTGTGGGCGCTTGAGCGCGGTTCCCGCAGCGGGCGGGTCGCATACCAGTTCGCGCGCGACTGGGCGGGCCGGCACCGTCCCGTGGTGAAGAAGATGTCCGCACGGAAATCGCCACGCCGGAAATGACGCCGAACGTCACCGAGGTGGCCGTCGCGATCTTCCTCAAGCCCGACGGCAGTTTCCTGCTGTCGTCGCGCCCGCCCGGCAAACCTTATCCGGGTTACTGGGAATTTCCCGGCGGCAAGATCGAGGCCGGCGAATCGGTCTTACAGGCGATGATTCGCGAGCTGGTGGAAGAGTTGAATGTGACCATCACCCGGGCGACTCCCTGGTTCACTTTCATGATGCACTACACCCACGCCACGGTTCGGTTGCACTGCTGGCGCGTCACCGCCTGGCACGGCGACATGCGCGGCATGGAGGGGCAGCAATTCGCATGGCAGCAATTGCACGCGATCCATGTCGCGCCGACACTGCCGGGTTGCGTCCCGATCTTTCGCGCGCTGGCCTTGCCGGACGTCTACGCCATTACCAATGCGGCGGAGGCCGGAATCGCGGCATATCTAGGCCAGCTCGAGCGCGCCCTTGAACAGGGCCTGCGGCTGGTTCAGATTCGCGAGCGGAGCCTTTCGGGTGATGAATTGTTGCGCTTCGCGCAGGCGGTTGTCTCGAGGGCGCATGCCTACCGCGCGAAGGTGCTGGTAAACGCCGATGCAGTTCTGGCAAAGCAACTCGGTGCGGACGGTGTTCACCTGACGGCCGCGCAGCTTGCCGGCTGCCAGGTGCGGCCCGATTTCCCGCTGGTGGCCGCGTCGACGCACCGGCGCGACGAGATCGAACTCGCGGCGGCGTTGAAGCTGGATTTCGTTGTGTTAGGAGCCGTGAAGGCGACCGCAACACATCCCGGGCAGGAGCCAATCGGCTGGACCCGCTTTGGCGAGATGGTGAGCGCAGCGCCCTTGCCGGTTTACGCGCTGGGGGGATTGACGCGCGACGACATCAGTGTGGCCATCGAGCACGGTGCGCACGGCATCGCGATGCAAAGGGGGCTGGCCATGTCCCGGCACCTCGCCGCGCAGATCGCCATTTGACGCGCCTCCTGGCGAACATTCGGCCCGAACGCCGCGCCAATGCTGGAGATTGACCGCGCAACACAAAGCGAAAACGCCCGCATGGCGCGGGCGTTTTCCGGTGTATCCGCTGCTTACTTCTTGCGGACCGGCGGTGGATTGGCGGCGGCAAAGGTCGAATAGGTCTGCTCGGCCACGCGATGCCAGAGGTTAATGTCTTCGCGGTATTTGAGCCAGGGTTCGTAAATCTTCTTGAACGCCGGGTTCTTGTCCGATTCTTCTTCGTACAAGCCAAACGCGGCCTTCTGCGCGGCTTTAAGGATGTCGTTTGAAAACGCCCGCAACCGCACGCCCTTACCGACCAGGCTGCGTAGCGCGATCGGGTTCTTGAAATCATAGGAGGCCATCATGTCCAGGTTGGCCTCATAGGCTGCCGCTTCGAAGGCGGCCTGGTATTCCTTGGGCAGCTTTTCCCATTCCTTGATGTTGATATAGAAGGAGTACATCGAATTCGACTCCCACCAGCCGGGATAGTAGAAGTTTTTCACCACCTTGTAGAAGCCGAGTTTTTCGTCGTCATAGGGGCCGACCCATTCGGCGCCATCGATGGTGCCTTTTTCCAGCGCGGGATAGATGTCTCCACCGGGAATCTGTTGCGGGATCACACCAAGCTTGGCCAGCACATCGCCGCCAAGGCCGGCAATGCGGAACTTCACGCCTTTCAGGTCCGCGACCGTTTTCACTTCCTTGCGCCACCAGCCGCCCATCTGCACGCCGGTGTTGCCACCGGGAAAGGAAATGATGCTGTAGTCGCGCATAAAATCGCGCACCAGTTGCAGGCCGCCGCCGTAATACATCCACGCATTTTGCTGGCGCTGGTTGAGGCCGAACGGCAAGGTGGTTTCAAACGCGAAAGCCTTGTTCTTGCCGACGAAGTAATAGGAAGCCGTGTGCGAACATTCGACGGTGCCGTTCTGCACCGCATCAACCACGCTGAAGGCTGGCACCAGTTCACCGGCCGCGAACACCTGGATCTGAAACTTGCCGCCGGTGATCGCGTTTAGCCGCCTGGACAGTACTTCGGCACCGCCATAAATGGTATCCAGGCTTTTGGGAAAGCTGGACGCGAGGCGCCACTTGATGGTGGGCAGTGCGGGTGCCTGGGCGATGGCCTGGGACGCGGCGGCGGCGGACAAGACGCCACCGGCGGCGGCATGGCTTAAGAACTTGCGACGGCTGAGAGACATGAGGATTCCTTTCGAAGAGGGATGAATCGTAATGTGGCGTGCGTCAATCCCGGCGCAAGGCACATGCCAATTGCCGGTAACAAGCGTTGCAACCTGTCATCGTGAGGCCGGCAGGGGAAAAACCGGCCTTCACGGGTTCGGTACGGCGAGCAGCCGTCCCGCCATGTGCCGAATCAGTGCCATCTTAATCCTCCAGGCAGCGAGTTTGCACACTGCTGGTGCGCGCGGGATGTTTGGCGGGATTCCCGGCAATGACCTGCCGCGCAGTGCTGGTTTCCGTCGGCCAGTCTCATCGGCCCGGCAGGGCGGGAAAGAACAGGTCCGTCGACAGATTCGCGCCGGCGAGGCGCGTTGCTTGCCTGGTGTCTGTTGCGCCGTGCAGGTCCCAATGCCCGACGTCGCCGATGAGCGGCGCCTCGATCATGTGCGTCAGCGTCGCCAGGTTTTCATCGCGGGCATTCATGGTGCCATCGGGGGAATTGGCGATCCAGCCGGCCAGCACGAGGCCGCGTGAACGAATCGCCTCTTGTGTCAACAACGCGTGATTGATGCAACCGAGGCGCATGCCGACCACCAGGATGACCGGCAACTGCAGCGCGGCCGGAATCAGGGCCATCGATTCGTTGTCGGACAGCGGCACCAGGAATCCGCCGGCGCCCTCGACAAGCACCACGTCGGCGCGCGCGGCGAGGCGCTGG
>JBDTSU010000214.1:0-6159 GCA_039930965.1 Betaproteobacteria bacterium | reverse complement strand
AAGACGTGAACCTGACCGGCGCGCGCGGTGTGCTGGTCAATATCACGGCCAGCAAGTCGCTCAAGCTGAAGGAGGTGCACGAAGTCATGAACACCATCCGCAGCTTCACTGCGGAAGATGCCACCGTGATCTTTGGCAGCGTGCTGGACGACAGCATCGGCGAGCAATTGCGTGTGACCATCGTCGCCACCGGCCTCGGTGGATCGGTGTCGAAGCGCCAGCCGCAGATGGTGTACTCAGCGCCGATGATGGCCCCGGGTTTCGCAAGAACGGGAACCGATGACGCGATGGGCGCGCCGATGGCCTCCCCGGCGGGTGCCATCAACTATCACGATCTCGATACGCCGGCTGTCACCCGCCGTCGTCGTGATGCGACCGTGACGGCGATGCAGCAATCGGGCGTCGAGATGTACGATATCCCGGCGTTCCTGCGGAAGCAGGCCGACTAGGCGCCGATCTCACGCGATTTCCATCCGGTGCGAAACTCTGCCGCACTGGATGGAAACGCGTCCCCGCTGATCGCTCTCCGCGGTCACTGAAATCTGTCGCCGCGTTGCCTGCGCCGCACGTTCGTGCCGCGCGCCCTGAAAGTGCCCCCTGACGGACGCTTCCGGATGATCCCGGCATTTTCCCGCATTGGTGTCGCGGTATTCCCCGACCGCAGCAGCACATGCGCCCGCGTCGACGGCCGGCTCAAAAAACCGGGTGTATGATGGCCCACGACTAAACATTCTCAGGAACCGTCATGGTCATTTGCCCGGTTGCGATTGCTGTTGGCTGCAAGAAATGCCCTGTATTCAAGGTCTGCCCGCTGACCACCGTCATCGGTGACCAGAAAGCACCGGCGGAAAAGGAAGCCAAGCCGGCGAAAAAAGCGGCATCCGGCGGCAAGAAAAAAAGCTGATCCCGCACGTTTGGCCTTGCGGCCGGTGGAGCGCTACGCGTGACGCCTGGCGCGGTTCGCGATGGCGGTGATCGGCGTGCCGGAGATCCAGGAAGGCTCGCCGTCGGATTCTCTCCCGCCACGTGGCGCTTCAATGGGCGCAATTTCCATCCAAACGCCGCCATTCGTTCGGGAGGCGCTTGGGACAGACGCTTGAAAATGTTAAAATTGGCACAATTTTTCAAGCAATTCAGCTAATTACATCATTCATGATCAAGCAGCGCACCCTCAAGAACAAAGTCCGCGCCACCGGCGTCGGCGTCCATCTCGGCCATCGGGTCGAAATGTGGATTCGCCCCGCGCCGCCCGATACCGGCATCGTGTTTTGCCGCACCGACCTGCCGGGCGCGCCCATGGTGCGCGCACATGCGATGAATGTGAATGACACCCGGCTGTCGACGCGCATTGAAGATCTGCAGACCGGCGCGCGGGTGGCGACAGTCGAGCACCTCATGTCGGCCTTCGCCGGCCTCGGTATCGACAATGCCTATGTGGACTTGTCGGCCGAAGAAGTGCCGATCATGGACGGCAGCGCCGGTCCATTCGTCTTCCTGCTGCAATCCGCCGGGATTGAGGAGCAGGGCCGCGCCAAACGCTACATTCGCGTCATCAAGCCACTCGAACTGAGGGACAAGGACCGGTTTGTGTCGCTGGTGCCATTCAATGGATTCAAGCTCAAGTTCACGATCGACTTTGATCATCCGGTGTTTGACAAGTCGGCATCGGTGGTCGAAATCGACTTTGCGAACGTGTCGTTTACAAAGGAAGTGGCGCGCGCACGCACATTCGGCTTCACCCATGAAGTGGAAATGATGCGTTCCATGGGGCTGGGCCGCGGGGGTTCGCTGGAAAATGCCATCGTCATCGACGATTTTCGTGTGCTGAATAGCGAAGGTTTGCGGTTCGACGACGAATTCGTCAAGCACAAGGCCCTCGACGTGGTCGGCGACCTCTATATGCTGGGCCATCCGCTGATTGGGGCATTTCATGGCGTCAAGTCCGGCCATGCGATGAACAATCAGCTGGTCCGGGCATTGTTGGCCGATGAAAGCGCCTGGGAATACGTCACCTTCGACCGGCGCGAGCAATTGCCGGCCGCATTCGGCAACATGGCGCTGTCGGCCGCCTGAATCCGCGCGCTCATGTTGATTGGCCTCCGTCTGTTGCTGATGATTGCGGTGCTCGCCTGCTCCGCGACGTTTCTCGGTTACCTGTTTACGAAAAATCCCCGGCTCCTCAAGCTGACCCGAAATATCATCAAGGTGACGTTGCTGGTCGCGGCCGTGATTGCCGTCGTCTACATTGCCGAACGCGTGTTGCTCGCTTGAAAATCAGCCTTTTTTCGTGCCGGGTGTAAGTACCCGCTGACGTCGCTGGCGGATCTTCTCGATCGTCGTCTTGAGCGGTGAATCTTCCAAGGATTCAGCCAGTTCGGTAAGCATCGCGGTCGGCATGGGCTCCCGTGGCGGACCGCTTCGGGGGGCGGGTTCGGGCTGAAAGTAGTCGGGTTGCACGAGAACCGAAATTACTGTAACCTCTTGTTCTTGCGTTTTATTTTGACGAAATTTCTCAAGCAGGCGCGGCAGCATCTGCTTTAGTTTTGCCGCGACGGCGCCATTTGCCGTGGCGATTATCAGTGTCGATCCCTCAACGGCCGCAACACGGCATGAAGCACTCAGGCCGGGCGGTAGAGCGTCGGCAAAAGAATGTTGAAGGCGGGAAATGCGTTGCAGCCGATCATGAATCGGGGCGATCGCCTCGTTGTCCCGCATCAAGGCGTTTATCGGTTTGAAGCCGCTTTTTGGTGCCGACCCGGTTTTCGCCATATGTCACATCGCAGGAGTATCGGATGAATATTATTCTTGTATCGGACAGCTTGGCCAAGAGCCGTATTGTCACGATCTCGCAATCGCAGATTATCATGGCCGCGATGGGCTTCATCAGCGCCGGTTTCATGTTCGCGCTCGGCACCTACTGGGTGACCATGAAATACGCGGTTGATATCCAGAACCCATTCATCCAGAGCCTCATTTCGACGCTCACGCAACAAAAGACCCAGCAGGCCGAAAAAGACATGCGCGAGCAACTTAATTCGCTCGCCGTCAAACTGGGCGAGATCCAGGCGCGCCTGATGCGGCTCGATGCGTTCGGCGAACGCCTGGGCAAAGCGGCCGGCATCAAGCCGAGCGAGTTCCGCTTCTCGGAAACGCCCGGCCAGGGCGGTCCGGCGCCGTCGTCCTCGGCGGGCGAAATCTCCTACACCGACTTTCAGTCGAAGATCGCCGAGATTTCCCGCATCCTGGAAGATCGCGGCGACAAACTTGGCATGCTCGATTCCGTCCTGATGGAGGGCCGGCTTGCCGCGAAGGCGATTCCGACCACGCTTCCCGTCGAGACCGGTTATTACTCGTCGAATTTCGGGTCGCGCATCGATCCGTTCAATGGCCGCCAGGCGTTCCATACCGGGGTGGACTTCAATGCCCCGCCCGGCTCGGCCATTCTGGCAGCAGCCGGCGGTGTGGTCGCGAACGCGGAGCGGCACAGCGAATACGGCAACATGGTCGACATCGATCACGACAACGGGCTGACCACCCGCTACGCCCATCTTTCGCGCATGACGGTCAAGGTCGGCGACGTTGTGCTCAAGGGCCAGAAGGTTGGGGAGCTTGGCCAGACCGGCCGCGCGACCGGTCCGCACCTGCATTTCGAAGTCCGCGAAAACAGCGTCCCGCTGAATCCCAACCGCTTCCTGTCCTTTACCAAGGCACAGGAACCGGCGGTTGCGACCAAGTCCGCCCGCGCCCCCTGATCTTTCCCGCCTGAATCGCAACGGGCGCGCAGCCTCTGCCGTGCCCGGGTTGCGATTGGCCGGCTGCGCCCTCATGTGACCTGGGAGCGGGCCGGACCCGACTTCCTCATGTCTGACTCAAAGTGCCGCCTCGCGGCGAAAAAAACCAACGAAAGTTCCGCATGCTCGACACCTTCCTGAAATCCATTTTTGGCAGCCGCAATGAGCGCCTGTTAAAGCAATATCGCAAGACCGTCGATCAGATCAACGCGCTGGAACCGGCAACGCAAACACTGACCGATGCCGATTTGCGCGCCAAGACCGATGAATTCAAGAGCCGGCACGAAAAAGGCGAGACGCTGGACCAGCTCCTTCCCGAGGCCTTTGCCGTGGTCCGCGAGGCAGGCAAACGTTCGCTCGGCATGCGCCACTTCGATGTGCAGTTGATCGGCGGCATGGTGCTGCATGATGGCCGCATCGCGGAAATGCGTACCGGCGAGGGCAAGACGCTGATGGCGACGCTTCCTTCCTATCTCAATGCGATTTCCGGCAAAGGCGTTCACATCGTCACCGTGAATGATTATCTTGCCCAGCGCGATTCGGAATGGATGGGGCGCCTGCATTCGTTCCTCGGCCTGACCGTCGGCTGTAATCTCTCGCAAATGGCGCACGACGACAAGCAGAAGGCGTTTGCCGCCGATATCACTTACGGCACCAACAACGAGTTCGGCTTCGACTATCTGCGCGACAACATGGTGACCAACAAGGCCGAGCGGGTCATGCGCGGCCTCAATTTCGCCATTGTCGACGAAGTGGATTCAATCCTGATCGATGAAGCGCGCACGCCGCTGATCATCTCCGGCCAGGCGGAAGATTCCACCGCGCTTTACCAGAAGATCAACTTGCTGGTTCCGCACCTCAAGGCCCAGGAAGATGAAAAGGCGCCAGGCGACTACTGGGTGGACCTGAAACAGCACACCGTCATATTGTCCGAAGACGGGCACGAGCGTGCCGAGGAGCTGATGACGCAGAACGGCCTGCTGCCGGAAGGGGCGTCGCTATACGACCCGACGAACATCATGCTGATGCATCACCTCTATGCGGCGGTGCGGGCACATGCGCTCTACCACCGCGACCAGCATTACGTGGTGCAGAACGGCGAAGTCGTCATCGTCGATGAATTTACCGGTCGCATGATGGCGGGGCGCCGCTGGTCGGAGGGCCTGCACCAGGCGGTCGAGGCCAAGGAGGGCGTCAAGATCCAGAATGAGTCGCAGACGCTGGCGTCGATCACGTTCCAGAACTTCTTCCGCCTGTACAACCGCCTGTCCGGCATGACCGGCACCGCCGACACCGAGGCCTTTGAGTTCCAGCAGATCTACAGCCTGGAAACGGTCATCATCCCGCCCAACAAGCAGATGATCCGCATCGACAACAATGACTTGGTCTACATCACCGAGAAGGAAAAGCACGCGGCGCTGGTGATGGATGTGAAGGACTGTTTTGCGCGCGGACAGCCGGTGCTGCTCGGCACGGCCTCGATCGAGAATTCCGAACTGCTCTCCGAACTGCTCAAGAAGGAAAAACTTCCGCACGAAGTGCTCAACGCCAAGCAGCACGCCCGCGAGGCGGAAATCGTCGCCCAGGCCGGTGCGCTGCACGCCATCACCATTGCCACCAACATGGCCGGCCGCGGCACGGATATCGTGCTGGGGGGCAATCCGGACCGCCAGATCCGCGCCGTGGAGACCGATGAGTCGCTGCCGGCCGAGGAAAAGCACGCGCGGGTCGCCGCGATTCGGGCCGCGTGGCAGCCGCTGCACGACAAGGTGGTCTCGGTCGGCGGCTTGCATATCGTCGGCTCTGAGCGGCATGAATCGCGGCGCATCGACAACCAGTTGCGCGGCCGCTGCGGCCGCCAGGGAGACCCGGGTTCGTCGCGCTTCTACCTGTCCTTCGAAGATCCGCTGCTGAAGATTTTTGCCGGCGACAAGCTGAAAGCCATCATGGCGCGGCTGAAGATTCCCGAAGGCGAGGCCATCGAGGCGCGCATGGTCTCGCGTTCGATCGAGAACGCCCAGCGCAAGGTCGAGGCTCGCAATTTCGATATCCGCAAACAGCTGCTCGAATACGATGACGTGGCCAACGACCAGCGCAAGGTCATCTACCAGCAGCGCAACGAACTGCTCGACGCCGACGACATCTCCGAGACCATCGCCGGCATGCGCGCCGGCGTGCTGCTGGGAACAGTTGAGCAATTCGTGCCGCCGGAAAGCGTCGAAGAGCAGTGGGACATCCCCGGCCTGATGCGTACGCTGACGGCGGATTACAAAGTGACGGTGCCGGTTGACGACTGGCTCAAGAATGACGCCGAACTCAACAGCCAGATGATCGCCGAACGCGTCATCAAGCAGGCGAGCGACGATTA
>JBDTSU010000213.1:0-6180 GCA_039930965.1 Betaproteobacteria bacterium | reverse complement strand
CTTTTTCTACAAGCTCCTTGTCATAATTCTTAACGATCATCGTATCGGTGAGCGCGACATTTGTTTCGCTGGCCGCGAGCGTGTTTGCCGCCTACGCCATCGAGCGCCTGCGCTTCAGGGGTTCGCGCCAGACCGGGCTGGCGATTTTCCTGGCCTACCTGATTCCGCCTTCGATCCTGTTCATTCCGCTGGCGATGATGATTTTCCAGATCGGCATTTTCGATACACGCTGGGCGCTGATCCTGACCTACCCGACTTTCCTGATCCCGTTCTGCACCTGGCTGCTGATGGGCTACTTCCGGTCCATTCCCTACGAACTGGAAGAATGCGCATTGATCGATGGCGCGACGCGCTGGCAGATCCTCACCCGGATCATCCTGCCGCTGGCCGTGCCAGGCCTGATTTCGGCGGGCATTTTCGCGTTCACGCTTTCCTGGAACGAATTCCTCTATGCGCTGACTTTCATCTCGGCATCGGAAAACAAGACCGTTCCGGTCGGCGTGATCACCGAACTGGTGGAGGGCGATGTCTATCACTGGGGTGCCCTGATGGCCGGGGCGCTGGTCGGATCGCTGCCGGTGGCGATCATGTATTCCTTCTTCGTGGAGTACTACGTCGCTGGCATGACCGGGGCCGTGAAAGAATAAGACGTACTGAATCCTGCAGGGGATCGGTGTCCTGGAGGGTTCCATGATCTGGATTCCAAAGGGGAGAGCAAAGATGGCGACAAAAAAGAAACTACGCAGTCAGGACTGGTTCAGCGGGCCGGGCATCCACAGCATGGTGCATCGCTCGTGGATGAAAAATCAGGGGCTGCCGGCGCATCTGTTCGATGGCCGCCCGGTCATCGGCATCTGCAATACCTGGTCGGAGCTGACGCCATGCAACGCGCACTTCCGCCAGATCGCCGACCGCGTCAAGCGCGGGGTGCTCGAAGCCGGCGGCTTTCCGCTCGAGTTTCCGGTGATGTCGCTGGGCGAGCCGGTGATGCGGCCCACGGCAATGCTGTTCCGCAACCTGGCATCGATGGATGTGGAGGAATCCATCCGCGCTCATCCCCTGGACGGCGTCATCCTGCTGACTGGCTGCGACAAGACCACGCCGGCGCTGATGATGGGGGCGGCTTCCTGCGACGTGCCGGCGCTGGTCGTTTCCGGCGGACCCATGCTCAACGGCCGCTGGCGCGACCAGACCATCGGCTCCGGCACGCATGTCTTCAAGTTCAAGGAAATGCTCAAGACCGGCGAGATGAACGATGACGACCTGTTGGAAGCCGAACAGGCGATGTCGCGCTCCGCGGGCCATTGCATGACCATGGGCACGGCCTCGACCATGGCATCCATGGCCGAAGCACTGGGCATGGCGATGCCAACTAATGCCGCCATTCCCGCGGTGGATTCGCGACGCTATGTGCTTGCGCACATGGCGGGGCGGCGCATCGTGCAACTGGTCAAGGACGATGTGCGCATGTCGAAGATCCTGACCAAGCATGCATTCGAGAACGCCATCCGCGTCAACGGTGCCATCGGCGGTTCGACCAACGCGGTGGTCCACCTGCTGGCGCTGGCGCGCCGCATCGGCGTGAAGCTGACCCTGGATGACTGGGATCGCCTTGGCCGCAAGCTGCCCTGTCTGGTGAACCTGATGCCTTCCGGCAAATACCTGATGGAAGATTTCTATTACGCGGGCGGCCTGCCGGTTGTGTTGCGCGAACTCGGTAAAGCCGGCCTGCTGCACAAGAACGCGATGACGGTCAGCGGCGACACCATCTGGAACAACGTCAAATCCGCGAAGAACTGGAATCAGAAGGTTATTTTTCCGATCGACAAGCCGTTCAAGAAGCAGGGCGGCATAGCGGTGTTGCGCGGCAACCTCGTGCCGAAGGGCGCCGTCATCAAGCCGTCCGCTGCAACGCCCAGGCTCATGAGGCATCGCGGACGCGCGGTGGTGTTCGAGAGCATCGAGGACTACCGCAAACGCATCGACGATCCCAAGCTGAAAATTGACGAGACCTGCGTGATGGTGTTGAAGGGCTGTGGTCCGATCGGCTATCCGGGCTTCCCGGAAGTCGGAAATTTCTCGCTGCCGGCGAAGATCCTGAAAAAAGGCATCACCGACATGGTGCGCATCTCGGACGCACGCATGAGCGGAACCGCCTACGGCACAGTGGTATTGCACAGTGCGCCGGAATCTGCCGCGGGCGGACCGCTGGCGCTGGTGCAGGACGGCGACATGATCGAGATCGATGTGCCTAAGAGAAAATTGCATCTGGATGTCTCCGATGCGGAACTCGAACGGCGCCGCAAGAAATGGAAGGCGCCGGCGCCGCTCGCGGATCGCGGCTACGTCAAGCTCTACATCGACCATGTGAACCAGGCCGACGAGGGCGCCGACCTGGATATCCTCGTGGGCGGCAGCGGCACGCCGTTGTTGCGCGAGTCGCACTAGTCAAAAGGGCGGGAAGGGTGTCCCACGCGGGGATCCCGGTGCGCGCCCTTAAAAGCGTTAAAGCGTGAATGCGTGAAGGGTGAAGGGTAAGACAGGGCGCTGCGGCGCCCTGTCTTGTTTTCAGCCACGGCCTGGCTTGCGCTCCGCGCGCACGGACACGGCGATGGAAACAATGAACAATGGCACGCTGATGAACGCCAGCGCGGTGTAGGCAAACGGGCTGGCGAAGCCGGCGAGAACTGCGGCGCCGGCGGCAGTACCCACAGCCTGGCCGAAATACATGGCCGAGGAGTTCATCGCCACTGATACCGGCGCGTGCAGTGGTGAAATCATCACCAACCGCGCCTGCTGTGCACTGTTGGTCGAGAAGCCGCCGATACCCCACAGCAGCAGGACGGCGACCAGTAGCAGCATGGATCCAGGCACGACGAGCCATAGCAAATGCGACGCCAGCATCGACGCGATGCCGAGCAGCGTGACTTTCGCCGCACCGATGCGGTCGACGAGGCGCGCGCCAATAATGTTGCCGGCAACGCCGGTTGCGCCGAACGCGACCAGTAAGATGCCGATGGTTTCCGGCGTGGCATCGAACAGGCTCTTGAACGAAGGCACCAGGAAGGAAAGCAGGGTGAATTGCGCGGCAGCCTGGATTGCCGTGACGGCGACCGCAAGCATCAGCCGGCGATTGCTGAACAGGGAAACCCACATTGCACGGCCGATGGGAGCGATCCTCAGGCCACTGGGAATCGTGAATTGCACAGCGCATGCGGCGACCAGCGCACCGATGCCAACGATCATGAACCCCGCGGGCCAGCCCACCTTTTCGCTGACATAGGCTCCCAGTGGCATGCCGACCACCGACGCGATTGACCAGCCGACGAATACGAAGGCGATTGCGCTGCCGCGGCGCGGCGCCGGGACCAGCAAGGCGGCCGTCGATGCAGCTTGGGCGGTGAACAATGCGGCGCCGACCGAAGACAGCACGCGCAGGACCAGGAGTTCATGCAGGCCGGTGGCGAACGCGGAAGCGATATGGCCGGCTGCGAAAAGCAATTGCACTGCGACGAGCAGGAAGCGGCGGTCGAAGCGGGCGGTTAACGCTGCAAGCGGCGGCGCGGTGATGCAGACCGTGAGGGCGAATGCAGTAATGAGTTGGGCTGCGACCGGGACGGTCACGCCAAGGCCGCGGGCCAGCGCGGGCAGCATCCCCGGCACGATCAGCGTGCCGGTACCGATGATGAAATTGCCGAAGCACAAGACCAGCAGGCGGGGATTCATCGGGGTGCCGTGACTTGGGTTTACTCCGAAGCCGCTAACGGCAGGGGAGGCAGGATGCTAGCACGGCCTTCGATGGCTACCGTAGCCCGGAACCGCCTATCGCCCAAAGCGCGTGCGCGGGCATAAAATAGCGGCCTGAATTCAAACGGCGCGGCCCAAGCTGCCTATTCAGCCCGCCAGCGCCTACCACCGAGGAGAGTAAAAATGTTGCAAGCCGCCGATCTGACCATTCGACTCAATGCTGCCGACGACGTGGTGATCGCCAGGGTGGAATTGCCTGCCGGCACCGAAATTATCAAGGAAAAGATCCGCGCCGCGGTAACCGTTCCGGCCGGGCACAAGATCGCCGCCCACGACATCGCGGAAGGCTCACCCGTGCGCCGCTACAACCAGATCATCGGTTTCGCGGTCAAGCCGATCAAGGCCGGCGACCACGTGCACGTGCACAACCTCGCGATGGGCGATTTCCAGCGCGACTACGCGTTCTGTGCGGATTTCAAGCCGGTCGACTACGTCGCCAACCCGGCGACTTTCCAGGGCATCGTCCGCGAAGACGGCCGTGTGGCCACGCGCAACTACCTGGGCGTGATTTCCAGCGTCAACTGTTCCGCGCATGTCTGTCGCACCATCGCCAAGTTCTTCGATGAAGATTTCATGGCGCAATATCCGAACGTCGACGGCGTGGTACCGATCCACCACAAGACCGGCTGTGGCATGGGTTCCGAGGGCGAACCGGTGGACCTGCTGCGTCGCGTGCTCGCCGGCTACGCCACCCATCCGAACTTCCATTCATCGCTGATGATCGGCCTGGGTTGCGAAGCCAACCAGATCAACAATCTGCTGGCCGCGCAGGGGTTGAAACGATCCCGGCAATTGCAGGCTTTTACCATCCAGGAGACCGGTGGCACCAAGAAGACCGTGTTGGACGGCATTGCTCGTATCAAGGAATTGCTGCCGGACGCCAATAAGGCCAGGCGCGAAACCGTGCCGGCTTCCCATCTGACGCTGGGATTGCAGTGCGGCGGCTCCGATGGCTATTCCGGCATTTCCGCGAACCCGGCGCTCGGCGCCGCCGTGGACATCCTGGTGCGTAACGGCGGCTCCGCTATCCTCTCCGAGACACCGGAAGTGTACGGCGCAGAGCATTTGCTGACGCGCCGCGCGGCCACCCGCGAGATCGGCGAAAAGCTGGTCCAGCGCATCCACTGGTGGGAGGACTACACCACCAAGCTTGGCGGCGAGATGAACAACAATCCCTCCCCCGGCAACAAGGCGGGAGGTCTCACCACGATCCTGGAGAAGTCCCTGGGCGCGGTCGCCAAGGGCGGTACCCAGGCGATGATGGGCGTGTACGAATACGCTGAACATGTAAGCGCCAAAGGTTTCGTGTTCATGGACACCCCCGGCTACGACCCGGTGTCCGCCACCGGCCAGGTTGCCGGCGGCGCCAATATGATTTGCTTCACGACGGGACGCGGCTCTGCCTATGGCTGCAAGCCCTCGCCGTCGCTGAAACTCGCCACCAATACCGCCATGTTCAACAAGCAGGAAGACGACATGGACATCAACTGCGGCGTGATCGTCGACGGCAAGGCCAGCATCCAGGAAGTCGGCCAGAAATTCTTCGAGATCATCCTGCGCACGGCATCCGGCGAGCAGAGCAAGAGCGAAGCGATGGGCTACGGCGAGGACGAATTCGCGCCCTGGATCCTCGGACCGACGATGTAAAAGCCGTGACGCGCGCGCGTACCGGCTTCGCCATAATCGTGACGGTCGTGACGAGGTAAACGCTTTAAGTAGAATGCCGTAGATAACCTGCGGCATTTTTTCATCCATCCATACTTGGTGATTTCGCAAACAATTCGGTGGTCACCTCGTCACGCCGTCACGACCGTCACGTCGTCACGGCTTTGCGGAGCAAAGCAATGGCTGAAGATTCTTCCAGGGAATTGTTCGAGTACTTCCAGAAAATGTGGAATCCGATGTCATTTCCGATTCCGGGCATGTTCCAGCCGACCATGGATGTCGAGGAGATCGAGAAAAAGATCCGTGAGCTTCAGGCCGTGGAAAACTGGCTGAAGATGAACCTGACTTTCGTGCAGATGACCGGCAAGACGCTGGAGATGCAGAAATCGGCCCTGGAGACGATCCAGGAGTCTGCGAAACAAAACCTGGTGGTCAATTTCAAAGGGAATAGCAAGGTTCAGCAGAATGAAGACTGGCCCCTTTTGCAGCGTGACTGGAATGAGGCTCTGCAAGCAGAAGCCACTCGTGCCGGCTACGGCCTCACAGAGGCCCAGACTTCGAGTTCGAACACCAAGGATGGCGTCGGCATCACCATCAACGTGAGCAACTTCCGCTACCTGACAACCGGGTCACGTGTTGCCGCTGGCATTATGGTGGGTAACGCCTGGGTCAATTCCAGTGCCGATTTTTCTGACTTGAAGTCGGGGA
>JBDTSU010000212.1:0-6208 GCA_039930965.1 Betaproteobacteria bacterium | reverse complement strand
ACAATCGCGCAACTTTCTACACCACGTCGACGAGCTTTGTCGGTCAGACCGGTGCCGGCGCGCTGATCTTCTCCGGACCGATGTATCAAACCACCGGCCCCTGGCTCGGCACGTTCTTCAATCCCTCGGCGGTCAACGTAAGGGAAGTCGGCACGGCGACCTTTACCGCGTTCGTCGACACGGCAACCCTGACCTACAGCGTGGACGGCGTATTCGTCAACAAGGAGGTCACGCGCCAGACCTTCCGGCTCAACAACCTGACCGGAAACTATGCGGGCATCTTTCGCGAGACTTTCTCCGGCTGTTCGACGCCTGCCAATAACACCACCGCCGAGCGGGTGCTGGGAATCTTCATAGACAATTCCGCGACCACCATTGCCATGAACACCAACGAAAACGGAGTTCTGTGCAGATATACCGGCGACTACCGTCAAAGCGGCCGCATGGGATCATCCACCGGCACCTTCACCTGCCCGGGCCGTTCGGGTTCGTATGAGATGGTCGAAATCGAAGCCAATCCTTCCGGCGTCACGGGACGATTCACAGGCCGCGACAACTTGTGCTCGGATCTGTCGGGACGGATCGGACTGGTCAAGCGATAGCCGCCCACGCGGAAACTCATTCCGCGCTGAGCATAATTTCGCGAAGACTCCAGCATTGGCGCGCTTTTCCAGGCATTTGTGGCCTGCAAGGCGCGTGGATGCTGGAGTTTTTCTTGTTGGCGTGACGCGGCGGGGGTGTATCAGGCCACTGCGGCCTGCTGCGACGTGGTTCCTGTTCGTCCGCACAGCGCGTGGCGCGCGTGAACTTCCTCAGCGCGCAAATCCGGTGGGTCGCGGGAACCCTGCACGCCCGCGCCGCCAACCGCGCTTGCTGGCGGCAGCAGGCGTTGGTACTCGCGCTTCACCACGCCATAGCACTCGCATGCCTCCGCCTCCAGTCCCACGCGATCAAGGATCGTCATGTGTCCACGGCCGATATGGATCAGGCCGGCCCGCTGCAAAGTCTGGGCGGCGACGGTGACGGTTTCGCGGCGCACGCCCAGCATCCTGGCAATGGCCTCCTGGGTAATAGTCAGCACGTTCGACGATGATCGGTCCAGGCAGGACAATAGCCATCGGCAGAGTTGCTGTTCCGCCGAATGGTAGCGGTTGCATACCGCCATTTGTCCTGTCTGCGCAATCATGACTTGCGTGTAGCGCAGCAGGATTGCCAGCAGCGGGCTGAAGTGATCGAGTTCTTCGGTCAGCGACGCGGCCCGGATCCGATACGCGTCGCCGGCGCACACCACGAGCGCCTGGCTCGGCGTGCTGAATCCGCCCAGCAACAGCGAGACGCCGACCGCACCTTCATTGCCGACGAGCGACAACTCTGACGATTCCCCGCCTTCGGTCTCATACACACGCGACACGATGCCGGCCACCGGGAAATACAGATGCCTGGCCTGTTCGCCCGCGGCGTGAATGATCCTGCCCGGCAGCAATTGAACTCGCTCCAATACCGGCAACAGCCGCGCCAGGTTCCCGCGCGGCAGCGCGGCAAGCAACCGATTTTGGGCGGGCGCGGGCATTGAAGGCAGCGCGCGATCCGTTTTCGCGGAGGCGAGCGGGACCGTGAAAGCCGTTTGAAATGAGGCGTTTGCAGACATTTGGCGCACGAATCGGATCAATGAACGTCAATGTGACACAACCATGCACGATACTCACCCGCCGCGCATGCGCAAAGGTTGACAAATGTCAACTCTCACCATGGTTTTCGCGAAATTGTGTTCGATAGCGTACAGAAGGCACCGGAGTGAGAGGTTCCTAATATTTACAGAGATTGATGTGCGGGAAATTGGCGAATCGCCAGGTCCCTTTCACATCGTCCATCGCCGGCTCCAGCCGGTGGCGCGGGCATGGCCCTTCCTTGCGGGGAGTGGCCGCGCGACCGGTTACTCACGCAAGGCGCGAAAGGAGAATCATCATGCTATATACCGTCGCCGTTGTGCTGGTCATCCTGTGGCTGCTAGGGCTGGTTACGTCCTATACCATGGGCGGATTGATCCACGTCCTGCTGGTAATCGCTATCGTCGTCGTCCTGCTCAATGTGATCAACGGAAGAAAAGTCTAGGGAAATTCCATGCCCGGTTGCCATACAAGATCATTAGCTTCCGCTCCGGAGATGGACATGCCTGTTGACCAGTTCGTCGAAAGCCGCAGGCATTTCAGCGCGAACATCCGGAAGATGTGGGGCTCGCTGGATGAGAATCAGGTGGCCGCCATTGCCGTCACCTGCGACCGGCTCGCCGACAGAATTCAGGAGACCTACGGCTTCACAAAGGTCGAGGCGGAGAAACTGGTACTGGCCGAGTGGCAGAGCGTGTTTGAACTCCTGCGGCGCCTGAAATGAACAGGCGCGAGAAGTTGTCCTGTCGCAGAATCTGTGCGTCGGCCGCAAGCATCAACAATCGGGTTCGAATGCTGTCCGGATCAGGACGCATATGACCCCTGTTTCCGTTACCCGTGCCTTGCTTCCGCGCGGCCACCCATTTGAGGATTGACCATGAACCTGAAATTGAGAGCCGCGCTCGGCGCGACAACTCTCCTGTTTGCCGCGCAGGCGATGGCACAGATCACGTTTTATGAACATGATGGATTTCGCGGGCGCGCCTTTACCACGAACAAACAGGTGATGAATTTCGCGCAGGCCGGATTCAACGATCTCGCCTCATCCGTGGTCGTCGATAGCGGGCGTTGGGAAGCCTGCACCGACGCGCGCTTCCAGGGAAAATGCGTGGTACTACGCCAGGGCAGTTACGACTCGCTCAACGGCCTCGGCGTGAACGACCGGATTTCCTCGGTGCGCCCCGTGAGCCAGCAGTCCCGTTATGACAACGAAGCGCCGGCGCCGCTGGCCGCACCCAACTACGAATATCGCCGCCGCGCCAATGAACGCGTATACGAAGCGCCGGTCACCTCCGTGCGCGCGGTGGTCGGACCGCCGGAGCAGCGCTGCTGGATCGAGCGCCAGCAGGTCACTGAAGATCGGCGCGGCGACACCAATGTCGGCGGCGCCATCGTCGGTGCCATCATCGGCGGCGTACTCGGCCACCAGGTGGGTAGCGGACGGGGCAACGATGCCGCCACCGCCGGGGGCGCGGTCGCCGGGGCGCTGATCGGCGGCAACGCCGGTCGCGGTGATGGCGGGGCAACGTACGACAAGGATGTGCAGCGTTGCCGGACGGTCGCGGGCGGCAAACCCGCGTATTGGGACGTTACCTACAAGTATCGGGGCATGGAACATCGGGTGCAAATGAGTGCGCCTCCCGGCAATACAATCTCAGTCAACGCCAATGGCGAACCGCGCCAGTAGCGCGGACGCAGGCACCCGCGCAGGCGCAGGCGCCGAAGCTGAAGCCATGCATTCGCGGGTATTCGTGCATTGAATGGCCAGGACGCGAACCGCCGGCCTGACCACGGCGCAGGTGAACCCGACGGTGCGTGTTGCAATCGAGTCACCGATGGGTGCCGCCGACCGTGTAGCGGCCACTGCGCGCGCCAGCCGCTCGTCCTACTCTAATTCAAGCGCTTCGCCCATTGCCGTACAAACGTGAATCGACGAGCCTTCAAAACGCCACTAGAATTCGTCCGAACCCTTCATCGACAAAAAACAGAAAGATCAACATGAAAAAATATGCCGCTTGTCTCCTGTCGCTCTGGCTTGCTTCGCCGTTTGCCTCGGCAAACACCTTCATGACCGATTTGACGGACCTGTGGTGGAACGCCAACGAGTCCGGCTGGGGCGTGACCGCCACCCATCAGCGCGATATCGTCTTCCTGACGTTTTTCGTTTATGGACAGGACAATCGTCCAACTTTCTATACGGCAACGGGAACCTATACCGGACAGGCCACCTCCGGCGCGCTGGTCTTTTCCGGCCCCATGTACCAGACCATCGGTCCCTGGCTCGGCACTACCTTCAATCCCAACTCGGTCACCGTCCGGCAGGTGGGCACCGCGACTTTCACGGCGTTCGTCGATGCCGCCACATTGACCTATACGGTGGATGGCACCACGGTGAACAAGTCGCTGACTCGCCAGACGTTTCGAAACAACGATCTGACCGGCAGTTACGGGGGCGTTTTCAGGGAAGCCTTCCTCGGTTGCGCGAATCCGGCCAACAACGGCACGATTGAAAGCGCCGTGGGCGTTGCCATCGTCAATTCGGCAACCACGCTGGCGATGACGACGAACCAGAACGGATTTGTCTGCAATTATGTCGGCAATTACCGGCAGAGCGGCCGGATGGGTTCGTCCACCGGGACCTATACCTGCCCGGGCGTATTTGGCGCCTATGACATGGTCGAAATTGAAGCGAACACCACCGGCATCACCGCCCGGTATACCGCGCAGGACAATGTCTGTGCGCAAGCGAGTACCCGCCTGTCGCTATTGAAAAGGTAATTCCTGGCGCGTGACGCAGGACCGCCTGGGATTCTCGCGCAATAACCAATCGTTGATTGCCGAGTCGCGCGCCTCTCCCGCCGTTCCCGCGCGGGGAGGCGCACTCGCCAAGGTATGATGGCCGCGAAGGAGGGCTCATGACGTCACGAGTGGTACTGGCCCTGCTGCTGGCCGTTCCGGTCATGTTCGTCCAGGCGGCCCAGGCGCAGACCTTGCGCTGGTCCAATCAGGGCAATTACCTGAGCGCGGACCCGCACGCGCAGAACACCATCATCACCACCGCGATCAATGGCCATGTCTATGATCGCCTGGTATTGCGCGGCAAGAAGCTGGAATTCGTGCCCGGGCTTGCGGCCAGCTGGACACAAACGGCACCGACGGTGTGGGTCTTCAATTTACGCAAAGGCGTAAAGTGGCACGACGGCAGCGATTTCACCGCCGACGATGTGGTGTTTTCAATCAGGCGCGCGCAGGGCCCCACCTCGGGGTATCGGGTGTTCGCCAATGCCGCCGGCGCGCCGCGAAAAATTGACGACTACACCGTGGAATTCACCACGCCGGTGCCCAATCCGGTGATGCTGGATTCGCTGGGACAGTTGTTTGTCATGAGCAAGGCCTGGTGCGAGAAGTACAAGGTCCAGCAAGCGCAGGACTTCGTGCGCAAGGAAGAGACCCACGCCGCGCGCAATGCCATGGGCACCGGGCCGTTTGTCCTGGTCTCGCACGAGCCGGACGTGAAGACCGTGTTGCGCAAGAATCCGCGCTGGTGGGGGATCAGGGAGGGCCTGTTCGACGGTAACGTCAAGGAAGTTGTGTACACGCCGCTCGCCTCGGACGCGACCCGCCTGGCGGCATTGGCTTCCGGTGGCCTCGATTTTGTGCTCGATCCCCCGCCGCAGGACATCGAGCGGCTGCGTCGCGATCCGAATATCCGCATCATCGAGGGGCCCGAGAACACGGCGTTCTTCCTCGGCATGGACCAGAACCGCGACGAACTCCTCTATTCCAGCATCAAAGGCAGGAATCCTTTCAAGGACGTGCGCGTGCGGCGCGCGCTCTATCATGCCATCGACATGGATGCGATCAGCCGCACGGTCCTGCGTGGATTCGCGAAACCCACGGCGTTTGCGATACCGAACCCGGAAAGCATCGCGCTGCCGCAGGAAATGGACAGGCGCCTGCGGCATGACCCTGCCGCAGCGAATAAATTACTGGCCGATGCCGGCTACCCGTCTGGATTCACGGTCACCATGGACTGCGACTCGCGGCTGGAGAAGGTCTGCACGGCGCTGGTGGCGATGCTTGCGAAAGCGGGCATCACCGTGAATATCGTCATGGGTTCACCCGCTGTGTACTACGCCAAGATTCGCAAGCTCGATACCAGTCTGTACATCGCCGGCTGGGTGTCCTCGGTGGACCCGATCATCACCCTGCAGTCGATCGTCCACGGCCGTGACGATTCAAACGGCGACTGGAACGTGGGTAACTTCCGTGACCTGAAACTCGATGACACGATCGACAAGGCCAAGGTCGAGCTCGACCTCGTCAAACGCCGTGAACTGATCATCGAAGCGGTGCGCATGCTCCAGGAAGGCGTGTACATGGTGCCGCTATACCGGCGCCTGGCGCCGTGGGCGTCGCGGGCGAATGTGCAGGTGGTGCATCGGCCGGACATGACCCTCGAGGCGCTCTGGGTGAACGTCCGGTAGTAGTCGATCGTTGTCCAGGGGCAACGCTGAACTCCAGCACCCGCGCGCTTCCCC
>JBDTSU010000211.1:0-6252 GCA_039930965.1 Betaproteobacteria bacterium | reverse complement strand
GCACGAAGCAGTTGATGAGGGTGGCGGAAAGCGGTGTGCCGGCCGCGGAATTGATGCGGCCGGCGGGGATGAATCCGCGTTGCTGGGCGTGCAGGAATTGTTGTTCCCAGTGGGCGCGCTGCTCGGCAGGCTCGATGGCTGCCAGTGCGCGCGCCACCCGCAGTTGCACATCGGCGATCGACGTTTCCGCGCCCTTGGCATATTTTTCCCGCAGCACCTCGCCGGAAATGGCTTGCGCGGGCAGGCCGGTAACGGCCGGCGGAGGGGTTTTGCGGGTTCTTAACTTGCTCATGCGTGCCAAGCGTAGTGGTCGGAAAGTGATTGCAAAGTCTGAACCTTTTGGACAAATTGTGGCGGAAAACATTCTCGCCCGCCGGGAAACACGGGGATTGACCGCCATCAAGTCGCCGCTGATTTAATGGCCCCCGCTGCGCCCTCAGGCGGTAGCCGCCAAGGTAGAATCCAAGTCTTCATGCGTCTCTTCCGTCTCCTCAAGATCCTCACCGTCGTGGTCCGCTACGGCCTCGATGAATTCCTGCCGAAGGGAATGGCGCGTTCGCTGATCGGCGGGGCATTTTTCTGGCGTCGGTTCAAGGCGTCACGCGGCGTGCGTTTGCGCCGTGCCCTGGAAGACCTCGGGCCGATCTTCGTCAAGTTCGGCCAGTTGCTGTCGACCCGTCCCGACCTGGTGCCACCGGACATCGCCAATGAACTGACCGCGCTGCAGGATCGCGTGCCGCCGTTTTCGGCCGACGAAGCCGCGGTCATCCTGAACCGGCTGTACGGCAACGGCGGCGGCTATCACGACGTGTTCAGCGCCTTCGACCTGACGCCGGTGGCCAGCGCCTCGGTGGCGCAAGTGCACTTTGCCACCATCGGCAGCGGCGCGCTAGCGGGGCGCGACGTCGCGGTCAAGATTGTCCGCCCGGGCATCAGCGAGACTATTTCGCGGGATGTCGCGCTGCTGTACGTGTTGGCTGACCTGGTCGAGGTAGCGTTTGAGGACGGCAAGCGCCTGCGGCCGAGAGAGGTGGTGGCCGAATTCGACAAGACCATCCATGACGAGCTCGACATGGTGCGCGAAGCCGCCAACGCCTCCGCGCTCAAGCGCAATTTTGCCGACGGCAAGTTGTTGTACGTGCCCGAGGTGTATTTCGACTACACCCATCGCGACGTGCTGGTGCTGGAGCGCATGGACTTCATCCCGGTCAACGACCTGGAACAACTGAAGGCGCATGGCATCGATGCCGCGCGGCTGGCCGCCGATGGCGTGAAGATCTTCTTCACACAGGTGTTTCGCGACGGGTTTTTTCACGCCGACATGCACCCCGGCAACATCTTTGTGCTGAAGAACGGTGTCTATTCGGGGGTCGATTTCGGCATCATGGGCACCCTCTCCGACGCCGACAAGGACTATCTCGCCCGCAATTTCGCGGCGTTTTTCAGCCGCGATTACAAAGCCGTGGCGGTGGCGCACATCGAGGCCGGCTGGGTGCCGAAGGACACGCGCGTCGATGAGTTCGAAGGCGCCATCCGCGCCGTGTGCGAACCGATCTTTGACAAGCCGCTGAACGAAATCTACTTCGGTGCGGTACTGCTGCGCTTGTTCGATGTCTCGCGCCGGTTCAAGATGGAGATCCAGCCGCAGCTGGTTCTGCTGCAGAAGACCCTGCTGCAGATCGAGGGGCTGGGCCGGCAACTCTATCCGCAGCTCGACCTGCGGCCGGTCGCACAGCCGATCCTGGAAAGGTGGATGTCGGAGCAGATCGGCTGGCGCGGCCTGGTCCGGCAATTCAAGAAAGAGGCCCCGCACTGGACCGGCATGCTGCCGCAACTGCCCAGGCTGATCCATCGCGCGCTGGAGAATGATCCGTCGGCGCGCCTCGAGGACATCGAGACCGCCATCAATCGCCTGAACCGCACTCAACGATTCCAGTCCGGCGTGCTGCTGACGCTGATGATCATGATCACGCTGGTGGCCGGCATGTACGTCTACCTGCTTTTCGGCGTTTACTGAACTATCAGCGCGGCTGCTTCTGCGTCCGGTGTTTTGATAGAATTTTGCTCGATGGCGTTCGCCCGGCCGACCGGAAGGGTATGCCGCCCGCCCGCGCCATAAAACGATGAGGTTCCCTGTATGAATGCCCTGCTCGCACTGGTCGTGTTGTACCTGCTGGGGACGCTGGCCATCGGCGTCTATGCCGGCACGCGCATCAAGACCTCGGCCGATTTTGCCGTGGCGGGCCGCAGCCTGCCGCTGGTGATGATCATTACCACCACTTTTGCCACCTGGTTCGGCGCTGAGACCGTGCTGGGCATCAGCGCCAAGTTTGTCTCGGGTGGGCTCAACAGCGTGGTCGAGGATCCGTTCGGCGCATCGATGTGCCTGGTATTCGTCGGCCTGTTCTTTGCCGCCAAGTTGTATCGCATGAACCTGCTCACCATCGGCGACTTCTACCGCAAGCGCTTCGGCAAAGGCGTGGAAATATTCTGCTCGATCGCGATCATCCTGTCGTATCTGGGCTGGGTGGCGGCGCAGATCACCGCGCTGGGACTGGTGTTCAACATCGTGTCCGGCGGCGAAATCAGCACCGAGGCGGGCATGGTGATCGGCACGCTCTCGGTGTTGGTGTATGTGATCTTCGGTGGCATGCTGGCGGTGGCCTGGACCGATTTCATCCAGATGATCGTGCTCATCATCGGCCTGTCGATCATCGCCTGGCTGGCCAGCGACATGGCCGGCGGTTCGGCGAGAGTGTTCGCGCTGGCCCAGTCCAATGACTGGTTCCGCCTGCTCCCGGAAGCCAAGTTGAAGGACGTGGTGTTCTTCTTCGCCGCTGCCATCACCATGATGCTGGGCTCGATTCCGCAGCAGGACGTGTTCCAGCGGGTCATGTCGGCGCGGGACGCCAAGACCGCGTCGCGCGGCGCCGTCATCGGCGGGCTGGCCTACCTGGCGTTCGCCTTCGTGCCCATGTTCATCGTTGCCTGCGCGGTGCTGATCATGCCCGAGCAGACCAAGGAATTCCTGGCCAACGATCCGCAAAAGATCCTGCCGACCCTGATCCTTGAAAAAATGCCGTTCATCGCGCAGGTGATTTTTTTCGGTGCGCTGCTCTCGGCCATCAAGTCCTGTGCCTCTGCGACCCTGCTGGCGCCGTCGACCGCCTTTGTCGAAAACATCTACAAGCATTTCCGCCCCGGCATGACCGACAAGCAGGAGTTGTTGGCCTTCCGGGTGAGCCTGGTGGTGTTTACCGCCACCGTGCTGGTCTACGCGATGGCGATGAAGGGCACGCCAATATACGAGCAGGTCTCGAACGCCTATCAGGTGACGCTGGTGGGGGCCTTCATTCCGCTGGTATGCGGCCTGTATTGGCAGCGGGCAACGCGCCAGGGCGCGATTGCTTCCATTGTGTTCGGCATCGTCACGTGGCTGATGTTGCTGGCCACCCCGCTCAAGGACTCTTTTCCGCCACAACTCGCGGGAGTGCTGATGGCGGGGGTGGGCATGCTGGTCGGCTCGCTGATTTCCAAGCCGCACGAACACCATGCGCACCCGGTCGCCGAGCATCCGGGGCACCGCGCGACCCGTCACGCCTGACCGCCACGCCCCATCACGCCGCGGATTCGGTGCATTTCCGCGATCGTGGCCCCTGCGGTACGGCCCGCGCCGTGCCGTTTTTCCGGCCCCCGTCCCGTCCCGCCGCCCATTTGCCGCCCCTTTTTGAACGCCTCAGGGGCCGTTTTTTGCGTTCTGTCGCTTTGTGTTTGAGCCCGGCGCACGGGAACCTTATTCTGCGATCCATGCAATACAACTTGTATTGCCCGCAGATCAACAGGAGTGCGCAAATGAACACCTCGATGAAGACCAGCAAGGACAATATGTTGATGACCACCCTGTTGGTGACCGGTCTTTTCATGGCAACGCTGGGACCGGCACTCGCCCGCCAGGACACCGCGGCCGTCATGGATTCCGCCAGCCGGATGGTGCAGTCGGTGTCGACGCCCACCGCGCTGGAACCGATCATGTACCGCGAGGCCGCCATTATCGTGACGGCACCGCGTATCAAGGCGGTCGTTTAGTCCCATGCAACACACGCGCCCCCACTTATACCTGGCACGCTGCCTGAAATATTCGGCAGCCGTCTCGCGGCCGATTCGCATGCGAATCGAAACCGCCACTCGACCCTAGTCGAAGTCTCCCTCGACTGTTTGCCCGGTTGCTGCAAGGCAACCGGGCATTTTTTTACGAATCCGGACAATGCCATTCCGCTGTCACCAGATTTTCACAACTCGCCGTCATCATCCCGTCAACCTTCACCAAAACTGACACGTTCCTGGAATTCACCATGAGTACCGCCGACCATTCACTCTCCGCCGTCCTGCCCACACCTGCTTATGTGGAGGCGTCCTGGTGGGTGCGCATCGGAAAAATGATGCAAACCGCATGGCACCAGCGGCCCGCCGCGATGGCGATGCCCGCTGCGCGGGGCGATCGGCAGGCGTTGGCCCCGCCGGTCGCCGGCAAGATCACCGCCATTTCCGTGGCAGGATGGCCCGCATTGCCGGTGGCTGCGGCGATGTCCGGCCCGGCCCGGGATTTGCGGTCCGAATCGCCGCGCAAGATCGCGCCCCATGCGCGCCGCCCCGGTGTGCAAGGCCGCTGGAAAGCGAGCGACCGCGTCGCGATGCTGTAGCCGATGAAGCGCTGCCGCGCGCAGGTCGCGCGCGGGCCGGTGGAATGGCAAAGGCCCTCACCCAAGTTCCCGCGCCGGGCGCGCTTCGGCCCCGACTTTCCGCGCTATATCGCAGGCCGCGCCCGCCGGCCGTTGTGACGCGATATGCTTCAGGCATGGACAAGATTCTGGCATTTCTCCGCAATTTCACCTGGCAGCGCATTCTGCTGGCCCTGGTTCTGACCACCGTGGCCTCGGCAATCGTCAAGCCGTATTTTTCCTACAACATCCCCTTCTGGTATTTGTGGGTGCGCCTGTTTATCGTGGCGGTGGTGATGCTGGTCACCTATATCGTCAGCGGTGTGGTGCACGCGCAAATCCAGCCCAAACGCATACAGCTGGGGCAGACCCAGTTTGTGGCGCTGGTGGCGGGCGCCGTCCTCGGTACCATTGCCTCCGGCCTCGTGATCGGGCGCTCGCTGACCGAGATGGTCACGAACGAGCCGATCTTCTGGGGCATGGTGATCTTCACCGGCGCCGGCATCGCGCTAGGGGTGTTCACCACCAAGCTGCTGGTCTATCGCGAACAGGCGGCGCGTGCCGCGGCCGAGGTGGCCAGGGCCGACGCGCATCGGCACGAGCTTGAAAAACAGGTTCTGGAGGCCCGCCTCAAGCTGATGCAGGCGCAGATCGAGCCGCATTTTCTGTTCAACACGCTCGCCAACGTCCAACATCTGGTGGAAGCCAATCCGCCGCTGGCGGCACGTATGCTGGAGAGCCTCATCACCTACCTGCGCGCGGCGCTGCCGGAAATGCGCGAAGGCGGCACCACGCTCGGCCGCGAGGCCGACATGGCCCGCGCTTACCTTGAAATCCAGCAGTTGCGCATGGGCCCGCGCCTCACATTCTCGGTCGAGGTGCCGGCAGAATTGCGCGCCGCGCCGTTCCCGCCGATGATGCTGATGACGCTGGTGGAGAACGCCATCAAGCACGGCATCGATCCGCTCCAGCAAGGTGGAGAAATCCGCGTGTTTGCCAAGGCCGGTGGCGACGGGGTGCTCGATGTCGCCGTAGCCGATTCCGGCCAGGGGCTCTCGCATTCGGCGGGCATGGGCATCGGCCTGCAGAATATCCGTGAACGACTGCAGGCGCTGTACCGAAAAAGTGCCAGACTGGAATTGGAAGAGAATTCGCCGCGCGGCGTCGTGGCGAGGATCCGGATTGAGAAGCCGGCGGGTGAAAAATGATGTTCCCGCCCCATTTTTTTTGCAGGAGCGAACTGTGGCCACTGCGCTGATTGCGGACGATGAATCCCTGCTTCGCGACCAACTCAAGTCGCGTCTGGCCAAGCTCTGGCCGGAGCTCACGCTGGCGGCCGAAGCGGTCAACGGTGCCGAGGCGCTCGCGCTGTTCGAGGAGCACGAACCGGACGTGGTATTTCTCGATATCCACATGCCGGTGATGACCGGTCTGGAGGCGGCGCGCCTGATCGGCCGTGGCCGCAGCAAGCGCGCGCATGTCGTGTTTGTAACCGCCTATGACGAATACGCGGTTGAGGCCTTTGAACGCGGCG
>JBDTSU010000210.1:0-6286 GCA_039930965.1 Betaproteobacteria bacterium | reverse complement strand
CAGGTCGCGCGCGACCTGATTCGCGCGCAAAGAACGCTTAACCGAGTGCCATGAGTGTCTGACCCCAGTTACTTGACCCCAGTTACTCTGCCAGTTACTCTGACCCCAGTTACTCAACCCAAATCCTTCGACTGGCGTCACCGTCATGCCGCGCCGCATCCCTGGCGCGCACTGACGGATGCCCAGGTGGCGGAGGCTTGCGAGGGGTTGGACGACATCATTTCTTTGGGCCGAAGGTAGCACCAAGAATGGCCGACCGGGTCTTGCCTTTTACCCCCCCGTGTTTAACCTGCCCGCATGGCCCGTCCGTTACGTAGGATGGAAATGGGGTTGGAAATGGGTGACCCCAGTTACTCTACTTCAGGGACCCCATTCATTTTTTTGCTCGCCCTCGCGGCGCGACCGCAATTCATTGGTTCAGCGAGGCGAGTGGGCATGTTAAGTTAGCGTACTGTCGATCGAAATCATTTCCATGCCCGAAGGAACCGTGATGCCCCGTGCCTCGATGCGCCTTGTCACCAGATTCACCATCACTTGCGCCGTCCTGGTCATGGCCGCCGGCACCGCCAACGCCGCCCCCAACGACGCAATGCTGTCGCTCGCGAAGCAGCAGCAGCAACCGCTGCTCGATACCCTCAAGGAACTCGTCGGCATCGAGTCCGGCAGTGGTGACCGCGAAGGACTGGACCGGATTTCGCAGCTGATCCACGACCGCCTGAAGGCGCTCGGCGGCGACGTTGAATTCATCGAACCGGGCGCGGACGCGTATCGCATGCACGATACGCCGGAAAAGATCGGCCGCATGGTCAAGGCCACCTTCAAGGGCAGCGGCACGAAGAAAATCCTGCTGATCGCGCACATGGATACGGTGTACCTGAAGGGCATGCTCGCCAACCAGCCGTTCCGCATCGACGGCAATCGTGCCTACGGACTCGGCATTGGCGACGACAAGGCCGGCATCGCGGTCATCCTGCACACCCTGTCGATCCTGAAGGCGATGAACTTTCGCGATTACGGCGCGATCACGGTACTGATCAATGGCGACGAGGAGATCAGTTCGCCCGCTGGACGCAACCTCTTGACCAGGCTGGGGGCCGAGCACGATCTCACCATGTCGCATGAAGGCTCGCCGGTTGCCTCCGACCGGTTGTCGCTGGCGACCGCCGGCATCGCGGCGGTGACACTGAAAGTAACCGGCAAGGCTTCGCACGCCGGCTCATCCCCCGAGCGAGGGCGCAACGCGATTTACGAACTGGCGCACCAGATGTTGCAGACGCGGGATTTTTCCGATGCCGCCACCGGCGTGAAGATGAACTGGACCATGATCAGCGGCGGCACCAACCGCAACGTGATTCCCGCTGAAGCCAGCGGTGCGGCCGATGTGCGGGTACTGCGCGTCGCCGATTACGAGGGGCTGGAAAAGAAAATTCGCGCCACCCTCGTCAAGCAACTGATTGCCGATACCAAAGTCGAGATGACTTTCGAGCGCCGCCGCCCGCCGCTGGAACTCAATCCCGCCGCCGCCGCCATCGCCAGGCATGCCCAGTCCATCTACGCCGAGATCGGCAGGCCGTTGACGGTGAGCGACTCGGTCGCCGGCGGAGGCACCGATGCCGCGTTCGCGGCGCTCGGCAACCGCCAGCCGGTGATCGAGCGCTTCGGGTTACTGAGTTTCGGCGCGCATTCCAGCGACAACGAATACATTCATATCGATTCGATCGAGCCGCGACTGTATCTGGCGGCGCGATTGATCATGGATGTTTCGCAGGGCAAGCCGTAGGTCGGGTTTGCGCAGCCTACCTGACGGCGTCGTGCTGAAAGGGATGGATCGTCAGGTAGCCTGCGGCAACCTGACCTGCGCGGTTTTAGTGTCACGCTGATCGGTAAACCTCAATAGTCAACAGACAACGGCCGTGCCGATGTCGTGAAGGCAATCGACCGGCCCGCCGGCAGATTCGCGTGAATGGCCTCGACGATCGGCGCATTGACGCTGACGTCCGATTTCCAGGCAATCAGGAAATTCGCCCCGGAACCGCCGCTGTCGTCGCTTCGCGGGATGAACAATTCGTAGGTGCCCATCGGCGCGATCGTCTTCGCGGCCGGAAGGTATTCCCGCAGTCGCTTGCCGTCGGTGTCGAAGTACTGCGCGGAGGTGATGCGGATGGGTTTCGCCGGGTCGGTATTGCGGATGCTGACGGAAACCGAGACCAGGGTCTTGGTCGGCTGGCCGTTGCCGTCGACTTCGCCATGCCAGATATGCGAGTAAATCGGCAGGTAGAGGAGCTGGCCGCTGGTACGGCCGGCGGGCGCCTGGCCAAAGGCGAGGCTGCTGATCAATGCCATCGACCACAAGGTCCATTTGATCGAATTCATCTGGTGCTCCGGCGGATAGACTGGGGTAACAAGAGTTTACAGGCTTGCCCGCGACGCGCTTGGGCGCGCGAATATTCCGGCCAGGTGGATGGAAATAGGTTGGCGAACCAATGCCCTGTAACAGAAGGCAAACTTCCAAAAAACTTCCGTTCGCCCTGAGCCTGTCGAAGGGCATAGCGGGCCATGCAGACAAGATCACTTTGCCCATATGTGCTTCGACAGGCTCAGCACGAACGGGGGTGTGGTGTCGTGAAGTTCCCGAAACTGCAGATCGCCATTTGGCGCGCCTTCCGGGGCGTAAATGCCCTGAAAGGCGCGCCAGTGCTTGAGTTCTATGCAATCCGTCCAGATGTCCGTACGTGAAATACATTCAACGCATTCAACGCGAGTCCAACACATTCACTGCCGGCAGCCGTCAGTAGAAGGCAATCGCCAGCGCACCGCAGAGTGCGGCAGTAATGATCAGTGTGATCGTCCGATTTTCGCCACTGCCCAGCAGGCGGGGCAGGCGTGACGGTGCTGCGGGAATGCTTGACAGTTTCTTCAAATCATCCGCGGTGGGTTGCGCGAGCCGCGCGAGGGCCTGCGCGGAACTCACGCGGCGGGAGAACATCAGTTGCACCGGCGGCGGATCGAAAACCGAATCGCTGGCCAAGGGCACGGTCGGCGTTTCGGTAGCGGTGGCGGCGCCCGTGGCGATGGGCGAGTGTCCCGGCACACTGTCCGGCACATCGGCGATGGGACGCGTACGTGCGACCTCGCCGACGGGTGCATGGCCCGGTACGGTCGCGGCAATGCCCAGCGGCACGGTGCGTTCGCCGAGCGTGCTGGATGTGTCGGACACGTCTCCCAGGGCCGCGCGGCAGGCGGCGAGGTCGGTCGCAAATTCGCGCGCACTCTGATAGCGGGCGGCGACTTCTTTCTGCAGGGCCTTGGCGACGATCAGGTCGAGAAAATCCGGTATCGCCGGATTGAGCTGGCTGGGGCGCGGCTGCTGGGTGTTGACCACGGTATACATCAGGTCACCCATGTCCTTGCCGGAAAAGGGCGCGATGCCGGCCAGCATTTCGAACAGCACCACCCCCAGCGAGAAAATATCCGAGCGGTGATCGACCCGCCGCCCGGAGACCTGCTCGGGAGACATGTATTTCGGTGAACCGAGCACCAGGCCGACCTGGGTCTGCACTTCCGAGACCCGCATCCGGGCGATGCCGAAGTCCATGATCTTGGCTTGATCGCCACGCAGCACCATGATGTTCGCGGGCTTGATGTCGCGATGCACGACGCCACGCTCATGGGCAAAGTCCAGCGCACTCGCCACCTGCGCCGCGATGTCCAGGATAAGCGGCAGCGGCAGGCGGGCATTCGCCATCAGCTTGCGCAGTTCCACGCCTTCGAGCATTTCCATGGCGATGTACGCCCAGTTGCCTTCGCGGCCGGTGTCGTAAATGGTGATGATGCCCGGATGGTTGAGGCTGCCGGCGGCCTTCGCCTCCTGATAGAAGCGCGCCTGGTATTCCATCGAGTCGGCGGCATCGTTCGACAGCAGGACTGCCTTGATGGCCACCACGCGGCCGAGCGATGGGTCTTCCGCCTTGTGCACCACGCCCATCGCGCCACGGCCCAGTTCTTCCAGGACGCGGTAGCGGCCGAGATGGGTGAGTTCGAGATTGGCCGTTACCAAAACTTGAGCCTTTCCAGCAAACCGCGGTTGCGTCTTGTCGCCGGGGCAAGGAATGAGTGTTTCACCTGCATTTCTTCGCCGGGAGCCATATTCACTTCCGTGACGAAGGGTGGAAATCTGCCGTGCCGCACTTCCAGCGTGTGGTTGCCGGCAGGCACCTGCAGGCGCGTTACGGCAGGAGCCTTGCCCTTCATGACGCCATCGACGTAGATGTCTCCCTGGGGCCGGATGTCGAAGACCAGCACGGCTGGCTGGCGGTATTCTTCCAGGCCCTGCCAGGCCAATCGCGCGCCCACGCCGAGCGCGAGTATGCCGGCGCCGGCCAGCGCGGCAAAGGCGAGGCGCCGGCGGGTTTGCGCGCGGGCGGCGAGGGTATCGAGCGAAAACAGTTCGTGGGCACGGACGTGAACATCCGTGAAGGTGCCGGCGGGCTGGAGTTGTCCGGCAAGTTCGGGCGCACTTTGCGCCAGCGCGTCGCGGAATGAGCGCGAGACCAGCAGGCCGCCGGGCGGCGCAAAGCCGGCAATACTCATTGCCGCGTCAATCGCGTCGCCGATCAGCCGGGAATCGTTGCGTTCCGCGGCCAGCAACGTGACCGGGCCGTGATTGATGCCGACGCCAAACGCATCATCCGCGGCCGCGGCCAGGGCGCGCTGCCCGGCCGCCAGCGCGTCACACGGCCGCGACAGGATGACGATGGCGGCGCCGTCCGGCGCGTCCAGAACGATCCGGTCCGCTTCATGCAGCGGCGCCGTCGCGGCCACCACCGCGTCATCCAGTTGCCTGCGCAGCGTCGCTTGCCCGGCGACCGGCTGGCGCGTGAATCCAGGAATCCCGAGGTACACCACACTGGCAAGCGGGCTGAAGGAATCGGATTCACTGCTCATGCGGTCTCGCGTCTGAAAGATGCCGGGAATTGTAACCGGTTTGGCTGTCGCCTCGCGCCGCCACGGACTATTGCGGTGAACAGATCGGGTCGCCGCGCCGTGCCCGGAATCGTGTGCCAGTCCCAACCGGCGGGAGGTGCGATCTGAAGTGAGGGGCGCGATGGGTTTGGCGCGCACAGGCATCCAAGGCCGTACCATACGGGTATCGAAACCAATCCTGCCTTGGCATGCCGGTGCCAGGTCCCATTCAGGCTGTAAATTCCCGCAAAACCTCCCACAAAGGAAACGCCATGACCATTTCCCTGTACACCGCATCGGTGCCCGTCTTCAAGCAAATGCTCACCAGCCTGGGCGCGGTCCTGGCCAAGGCGGAGGCGCATGCGACGGCAAAGAGCATCGACCCCCACGCACTGCTGCAGGCGCGCCTGTTTCCGGATATGTTTCCGCTCACACGGCAGGTGCAGATTGCCGCGGAATTTGCGCGCGGCGCGTCGGCGCGGCTGGCCGGCGTGGAAGTGCCGGTCTACGAGGGAAACGAGTCCTCATTTGCCGACCTGCAGTCAACACTCGCAAAATCCATCGCCTTTATCGACACGATCGGCGCGGCACAAATTGACGGTCATGAAGACCGCGAAATCGTGCTTCGCCCAGGTACTCCCAAGGAAAAGAAATTCACCGGCCAGCCGTACCTGATGAGCTATGCGCTGCCGCAGTTCTTCTTCCATGTCACGACGGCCTATGCCTTGCTGCGGCACAACGGGGTAGAGGTTGGCAAGCGCGACTACATGGGTGCCTACTGATATAACGTACGGCAATGCGGGCGACCGGTTGACCCCGTCGACATTCCGCCCGGGGAGCATATCGTCTGGCGGGCTTATCATGAACGCCGCAAAACCAGCAGGCAAACCAGAAATAAATGATCAGAAAGGTCCCATGATGCGTTTTCTTCGAGCACCGGTCACATGGCTCATCGCGGTAGTGCTGGTGCTTGCGGGCGCCGGAATCTACTGGCAGGCCGGCCAACAACGGCGCGAGCAGGCTGAGCGCGAGCGCATGGCGGAAGAGCAACAGGAAAAGCGCCGTGCCGCCGAGTTGGAGACTCGTCGCCTGCGCGAACAACAGAGATTCCAGGAAGAAATACAGGCGCAGAAGGAAGCCGAGGAAAAGCAGCGGCAGATGGACATTGAGTTCCGGCAGGACGAATTGAAGCACAAGCGCTTTGTGGCTGACGAACGCGAGACCTCGACGCCGCTGACCGGGTATTACGCGACGACCGAGGAGCGCAACCGTCGCGAGGCGGAACGCCGGCAACAGTCCGAGGACGAGTCCGCCACCGAACGCG
>JBDTSU010000209.1:0-6306 GCA_039930965.1 Betaproteobacteria bacterium | reverse complement strand
TGACCTGACCGGACACGCTGACGCCCGCGTTAACGGCCGGTGCGGCGGACATCGCCGGCGCGGCGGGTTTCGCGTTGTCCCCAGGCCTCGCCGGCACCGCGGCTGTGGCCGCGACAGCGTTGCCCGCCGCCGGCTCCACCGGTGTCTTGCCGCTCTGGACTTCGGCAATGATGGCCTCGACCTGCCGGGAGTCGTCCGAATCCTTCGCCACCAGCGTCTTCAGTTTCTCCCAATGCTTGAGCGAGGCGGCGCGGTTGCCGAGACGCAACTCAGCCGTACCCGCCAGCGCGAGCCCTTTCTTGTTGTCGGGATCGAGCTTCAATACCTGCTTGATCAGCGCAAGCGGTTTGCCTTCAAAACGGCCGTCCTGCGCCATCACCACCACGTCGGCATAATCGGCCAGCAATTGCGCGTCCGCCGGCAGCAGTTTCGCCGCCTGTTCATAAGCATTCACCGCCTCCGGATAACGGCCGAGCGCGGCCTGCGAGCGGGCCAGCAGTACCCAACCTTTGGGATCGCCCGGATTCTGCTGCATCTTCTGCGCGAGCGTGTCGACCATCGCCACGATCTGCTTGTCGGATATCGGCGGCTCGGTGCCGGGTGCCGCGCCGGCCGCGGCATGCGGCGACTTTTCCACCGCGCCTTCGCCACGCAATGCCTGCGGCGTGCCCAGCGTTGCATACAACAAGAGCGCGGCCAGCGGAATCAGCGCGCCGAGCACCCCCATCAGCAGCCAGGGACGGTGCGGGCGCTGCGTGGCTATGGGCGCGGGCGCGCCGGCGGCGTCCCCCGGGACTTCATCGACCAGTCGCTGCGAGAGTTCGTTCAGCGCGGCATCGCGTTCCTCGGCGCCGATGACGCCGCGCGAAAAATCCTCCTCGATCTCTCGCTTTTGCGAGCGGAACACGGCGACATTGCTGACCGCATCGGACAGCCGCACTGAGTCGACGGCTGCCGCATTGGCACGGATACGCAATAGCGGCACCAGCACGAATGCCAGCGCAATCAGCAGCATCAGGCAGGCAATAACGATAAATGGAATCACGGGGACCGGGTGGATAACACCAAGAAAGAAGGAGCCAGATTATAACGTGCGGGCAGCGCACACTCCGGCGCGGGCGCTTTCCCGGCCAGATACCCCAGCCTTGACTACCCCCTGTTTACGGTACTTTTTCGCGCCATGGAAAACGGTTAGACTGCGCACTGCTCCGAACTACCCGCCGATCATCGTAGTTGGGCAGGATTAAGAATAACTTAACGAAGAATCCGGCGCATTGGCAGGGGGTATGGCTGAATAGGCCATGCGACGAACATGCTTCATGGCACGCTTTTCGGGTTCGCCGGGCAGGGGCGACCGACCGGCGTGAGAATCAGGGGATTCGCGCGACCATGCGTCACCGCACCATTCTCGAATACAAGCACTACCGGTACCTGAAGCTCGCGGCATTGGTGGTGATCGCATCGATCATCGGCTTCGCCGTCCATGCCTCGCCCGTGGGCCGCTACGGCGGCACGCCAATGGGCTATGCGCTCGGTACGGTGGGCGCATTGCTGATCCTGTGGCTGATGTGGTTCGGCATTCGCAAACGGCGCTATCGCGCCTCCAGCGGCAACATTCAGGGCTGGCTGTCGGGCCATGTTTACCTGGGCGCCGCGCTGATCGTCATCGCCACGCTGCATACCGGCTTTCAGGTTGGCTGGAATGTGCACACCCTGGCCTATGTGCTGATGTTGCTGGTGATTTTTTCCGGATTCTACGGCCTGTACGCGTACTTGCGCGTCCCGCACCTGATGACCGAAAACCTCGGCGAGGACACGCTGGACGGCATCATCCTGAAGATCGCCGACATCGACCGCGAGGCCCGGCGGCTGGCGGTGGGCATGCCCGACAACATCAATCTGGCGATCCAGGATTCACTGCAGCGCACCCGCATCGGCGGCGGCGTATTCGCCCAGTTGTCCGGCCCGCCGCGGAAATGCCCAACGGACCGCGCCGCGAGCCTCATCCAGGCCTCGGTCCGCGAGTTCAAGGGGGAAGAAGCGCGCGCCAACAAAGACCTCTACGGGCTGATGCTGCGCAAGCAAAAGCTGTTGGAGCGCGCGCGCATCGACGTGCGCTACAAGGCGATTCTGGATTTCTGGCTATATCTCCATGTGCCACTTTCCCTCGCCCTGCTGGCTGCGCTCACGGCGCACATCATCGCCGTGTTCTTCTACTGGTAATCGGGCCGGCACGCCATGAAGATCCTGCTCATTACCCAGACCCGCAATAAGAAAGGCCAGGCGGCGCGCACCGAGCAGCCGCTGGTGGTGGATGTGCTGCGCATCGGCCGTGGCACCGATTGCAAGCTGTACCTGCCGGATCCGCGGGTGGCGCTTCACCACGCGCAAATCCGACACGGCGCCGACGGCTCCAACTATATCGAGGCGGAGGCGGGCTCGTTCAGCGTCGACGGCAGTCTCAATCGGCCGGGAAAGCTCCTCCCTGACCAGCGCATCCTGCTCGGCCCTTACGAGCTCGTCATCCTGCCGCTGCAGCAGGACTACGATCTGGTACTCAGCGTCGAATTGCTCGATCCGCTGCGCGAAGGGGTGGAAGAAGTGCGCAGCAATGTACAGGCTGGCCTGCAGACCACCTGGCTGTCCAAGCGGCTGTTCAGCTGGACCGCGGCCATGCTCATCCTGGCGGCGTTTCTCGTCTGGCCGGTGATGCACGCGACGACCGACGAGAACCGGGGCGCAGCGTTGAAGGCGGATGTGGCGCCGGACGCATCCTGGGATGTCGGGCCGCTCGCGAGCGCGCATGCCAGTTTCGGGCGCGATTGCCACAAATGCCACCAGTTGCCGTTCATCCAGGTGAAAAACCAGGCCTGCGAGGACTGCCACAAGACCATCGGCTGGCATTTTCCGCTCAAGACCGCAGAAGCCCGGGCCATCCATGCCGCCGTGTTTCCGGAAACCCGTTGCGCCTCCTGCCATCGCGATCACAAGGGACAGAACGGCCTGGTGCGCACCGACGCCACGCTTTGCACCGACTGTCACCGCGACCTGAAAACCCGCCACGCGAAGACCGGCATTCCGGACATCGGCGAATTCACGCGCGATCATCCGCCTTTCATGCTGTCAATGCTGCAGCCCGGCCGCAGCGGTGACGCGGCCATCGTGCGTGTCCCGCAGGATACAAAGGTCCGCGAAAATTCCGGCCTCAAGTTTCCGCATGAGACCCATCTGAGCAAGAAGGGTGTGCGCAGCCCGGCCGGCACGGTCACGCTGGAGTGCGCCAACTGCCACGTCCGCGACGAAGCCGGTATCCGCTTCAAGCCGGTGACCATGAAGGATCATTGCCAGCAATGCCATTCGCTCGAGTTCGAACCCAAGGTCACGACGCGGCAGGTCCCGCACGGCAATGTCGCTGACGTACAGACAACGCTGAATGAGTTCTACGCGCAGGCGGCACTCGCCGACACGCCGATCGACGTGGTCGTCGAGGCGGGCATCCGCCGACCAGGAGAGCGGCTCGCGGAAACCAAACGTCAGGCGGCACTTACCTGGGCGGCAGACAAGGCTGACCGGATTGCGCACGATTTGTTCGAGGTCCGGGTGTGCTTCCTGTGTCACCAGATCACCGCGGTGCCGGCGGTCGACAATCGTCCCGCGACCTGGCAGGTCGCGCCGGTCGCGATCACCCGCCACTGGCTGCCGAAGTCGCGCTTTCCCCACAGCCAGCACGATACCTTTGAGTGCGCCAAGTGCCATCAGGTGTCCGCCTCCAAATCCAGCGCGGATGTCGCCATTCCCGACTTGAAGAAATGCCGCGAGTGTCACGGCGGCAATCAGCCGACGCGTGACAAGGCGCGCGGCACCTGCGAGACCTGCCATGGATTCCATACCGGCAGCCACAAGGCAGGCGTGCCTGCCATTGTTCCCGGCAGCACCCGGCCCCGGCCACAAACCAGCCAAGGCAACGCGGCCAATCCAGCCACGCAGGTGTCGGCGGACGCACCCAGCGGCGGGGCGGCAAAATGAGCAAGGCTTTCCCAACGCGGGGGCCGCTCAAGGCTCTTGCGCTTTTGTGCATGGTGGCCGGCTGCACGCTGATCAATTCCTGTGGCGGCGGCGACAGCGCGCCGCAGGTTTGCACCGGTAGTTGCACGCCGCCGCCCGCCGTCAGCGATTTCCTGACCGTTGAGGACGTGCAGCACATCATTGCGCAGGCCGCCAATGAGGCAAACGCCCGCAACCTGCGCGCCACCGTCGCGGTCACCGATCGCGTCGGCAACGTGCTGGGCGTGTTCCGCATGACCGGCGCCCGCGCCACCTTCCGCATCACCAGCAACAAGGGTATTTCCGGCGGACTCGAGAACATCGACATCCTGCCTGACACCTTCGCCGCCATTTCAAAGGCCCTCACCGGCGCCTACCTGTCGTCCAACGGCAATGCGTTCTCGACGCGGACCGCGAGCCAGATCGTGCAGGAAAATTTCAATCCGCGCGAGGCCAACCAGCCCGCCGGCCCACTCTACGGCGTGCAGTTTTCACAATTCTCGTGCTCCGATCTGATGCGCCGCGCCGGGGACGGCAGCGTGGGGCCGAAGCGCTCGCCGCTCGGACTTGCCGCCGATGCCGGCGGACTGCCGCTATACAAGAACAACCGGCTGGTGGGCGGTGTCGGCGTGATCGCCGACGGCGTCTACGGCCTCGACGCCGACATCACCGATGTCGATCAGGACACGGACGAACTCATCGCCGTGGCCGCCACTACCGGCTTCGCGGCGCCGGACGACATTCGCGCCAACCGCATCACCGCCGACGGCCGCACCTTTCGCTTCGTCGATTCCGAGTCGCTGTTGTCCACGCCTTCGTCGGCGCCGGCGTTCGCGGGCCTCGCCGGCGCCGGCGCCGTGGTCGCGGTCGGCGGCTATTTCGACGGCATCCTGAAGGCGGGCGTGTCGTTCGGCAATGCCGCTTCGGGCATTCGCGCCGACACCGGTATGCTCGCGGCGCACAACGCCTTCGTGCTGGTGGACAGCGCGAACAGCAACCGCTATCCGGTGCGCGCCGGCACCGACGGTTTGCTGCAGGCCGCCGAAGTGGGCGTGGTGGCGGCGGAGGCGCTCAAAGTAGCTAACCGCGCGCGCGCGCAGATCCGGCGACCGCTCGGTACGCAAGCGCAGGTCACCGTCTCCATCGTCGATACCAACGGCGAAGTGCTTGCCGTGGTGCGCACACCCGATGCGCCGGTATTTGGCACCGACGTGTCTTTGCAAAAGGCACGTACCGCCCTGCTGTTCTCGCACCCGAATACCGCTGCCGATCTCGCGGCACTGCCGCCAGCCAGCTACATCGGCGCGGGTGGAAATCCGCTCGCGGGATTTCGCACTTTTGCGCAGTATGTGACGGCAACCCGCCAATTCCTCGGCGATGCCACCGCGCTGGCTAACGGACAGGCCTATTCCAATCGCGCCGTCGGCCTGCTTGCCCGGCCGTTTTTTCCGGACGGCATTGCCGGCAGCGAGCCCGGCCCCTTCAGCACGCCATACGCCAACTGGAGTCCGTTCCATCTCGGCCTGCAACTGGATCTGGCTTACAACGCCATCGTCGCCGCGGCGGGCGGATCGGCCGCGGTGGGTTGTACCGGATTGATCCGCGCCAGGAATGGCATACAGATTTTCCCCGGCGCGTTTCCGATATATCGCGGTACTGCTTTAATCGGCGCGATCGGCGTCTCTGGCGACGGCGTCGACCAGGATGACATGATCTCGTTTCTCGGTCTCGGCAATGCGTCGCGGGTACTTAACAATGCCATTGGCAACGCGCCGAAGCCGTTGCGTGCCGACAATATCGAGCCGCGCGGTACTGGCACGCGCCTGCGCTACGTGCAGTGCCCGCAGTCACCGTTCAATGATTCGAGCGAACAGAATGTGTGCGAGGGCCTGTAGCATGCCGCGCAGGGCCGTGCCGGCGACGCGGATGCTGGGCGTGGCGGTGCTGGCAACGCTGCCGGCATTCGCGTTCGCGCAGTCCGCCGGCGACACCGCCGCGCCACCCGCCGGGCAGGGGCAGGCAACGCCCGTGATCGAGCGCGAGCGCGCCGCCAGTCAGCCGCTGAAATACGATCTGCCGCCGATCGATCCGCGCCAGGTCGAACCGCCGACACCGATGGTGCCACGCCAATCGGTATCGGTGCCCGACCGCTGGCGCATCATGGACACGCTCGGCTTCAAGTTCCCCTGGTACGACCCGTACAACCACAATGTCTACAAGGGCGACAAGCCCTATGAGCCGTTCGCAAAATGGGGGCCGGAC
>JBDTSU010000208.1:0-6340 GCA_039930965.1 Betaproteobacteria bacterium | reverse complement strand
TGACACCGGGTAATTCATGACTGACACCGGGTAATTCATGATTTCTCTCCTCAATCTGCATGCAAGGAACAGCGTCGCGCCGATCATGCATGTGCGCGTCAGCGAACTGCGGTGCTTGTCGAGCGTGGCCCTTTGCACAAGCAATGATTAGCCGGCCATCTTGCGGCAAGCCTCGGCGCAGCGATGGCAAGCTTCGGCGCAGCGCTTACAGTGGTCCATGTCATGTGCCCCGCATTGTTTCGCGCACCAGTCGCAGATGTCCGCGCACAGCTTGCAGGTCTGCTTGGCGAACGGACTATTGCGGGCGATCCCATCGGCGCAGAACCTGCAGATCGCGGCGCACTCGACGCAGCACGCGGGACAGGCATTCATGCTTTCCTTGCCGGCCATGTGGGCGAAACAGTTGCCGCATTCGGTGGCGCAGTCGTTGCAGGCGGCGATGCAGTCTTTGGCGCTCTGTTCCAGATGATGACTCATGATGTGTTTCCTTTGGTGAAGATCGGACGATTCTGATGCGGCCCAAAAGTCCGCATTGTCAAAACAACGGACCCGGTTCGATCGATATTCGGGAACTTGCGGAGTCCCCTTTTGATTTGGATGTCTTGCCCCGGTGTCACGCCCCGGTGTCAGCCCTCGAGGCTCGCGCAGACCCGTTGTAAAAGTACCCTGACTTCCTTGCCAAGTGCCTGCACTTCCGGTTTGTCGGCCAGCTGCAGCACGACATCGGTATCCATGAACGCGACCGTGATGGTGCCATCGGCCTCTTCGCGCACGACCACGTTGCAGGGCAATAACAAGCCAATATCGGGGTCGGCTTCGATCGCACGGTGCGCAAGCGGCGGGTTGCAAGCGCCGAGTATGCGATACGGCCGGCGCTCAATATTTAGCTTGGCTTTCAGCGTCGCCTTGACATCGATATCGGTGAGCACGCCGAACCCTTCAGTTTTGAGGGCCTCGGTAACTTTCGCCACGGCAGCATCAAAGGGCAATTTCAACTTTGTGCTGAATCCGTACATGGATCGATTCCTCTTGCGTGACAAACGATGGGCTGGGCACCGCGATTTCGTCAAGGCCGCCGTCATTTGGCGGGCATCGAGCCCATCGCCTGGTCACGCTGCACCATCTGTTCCATCATCATCTGCATCATGTCCATGCGTTTCTCCATCATGTCGTGGTGCTTCATCATGTCGCCATCCTTCATGCCGCCATCTTTCATGGCACCTTTCTTGCCGCCCATCATCATGCCGCCGCCCTGCCCACCGCCCATCATCATCGGGCCACCCATGCCACGCATCGACTTCATGTTTTCCTGCATGCTCCGCATGTGCTCATGCATGAGTTGCTGACGTTCCTTCGGATCGGTCGTCACGCGGATTTTTTCCATCTGCTGTTGCATCTTTTTCATGTTTTCCTGCATTTGCGCCATGTGCTTGTCCATGTCCATGCCTTTGTGCTTGTCCATGTCCATGCCTTTGTGCATGTCCATGCTCATCGGCGGTTTGGCTGGCGTGGTCTTGTCCTGCGCGGAGACGAAAGTTGCCGATACGGAAGCGGCAATCAGTGCGGCAATGAGTATTGAGGTTTTCATTTTGGTCTTTCCTTTTGGGTTGATTGAATTCATGTTTCCGTTACGACAAAGACTGTCGCCAGATCTTGTTGCGGGCGCCAGCGGCTAAGCTCACGACGACCGGCGTTGCCGTGGCTGCCGGCGATCTTGCTGGCCGGCATTACTTTTTGCCGATGAGGACTGCAACAAGCACGACACCTAGTACAACGACGACCAGCGAAATGGAGATCCACATCCAGCTAAATCCACCCATGCTTCCGCTTCCCATCATCCCGCCACCCATCATGTTCCCGGTCGTCATGCCGCCACCGAAGAGCAGCAGTAACAGGGCGGCGATGACAACCGCGATGACAAGGGCTGTTTTGATTGAAGAGTTCATGATCGAAATTTCCAATAGAAGGTTAAGGTTCAAGTTAGTTCCAACCGTGGCATGACAATGCATTGGCACGTTTGGCGATGTGAAGCAATTTCGCTCGTTACTGTTGTCAAAGCGCGTTAGCCGCCGCAGCAGCCCTTGCCTTGGGACTTCTGCGCTGTGCTGCTGGCATCCACGCCAAAGCCCGCACCCGTCACGGCTGATTTCAATTGTTCGGGCGAGGTCAGGTTCTCGTCGTATTCCACCACGGCTTCGCCAGCCGGGAGTGATACCTCCACGTCACCAACTCCGGCAATCGCTTTGAGCGCACGGGTGACGCTGCCGATGCAACCGCCGCAAGTCATTCCGGTTACTTTCAAAAGTTCAGTTTGCATCTTGATGCCTCTTTCCAAAGGGTTTGGCAAGGAACTACACGGTGACTCGGGTTCACGCAGTGGCACCTTCGCCATTGATAACTCTGCGGTGGTGCTTCCATTTGCCGTGCAGCCCAACGCCAACTGCAATAGAGGCCATTGCGCGTGCCCATCAATGAAGACGGTCACACCTTCACGATGGAAGGATCGGCGCATGGATATCACGGGTTCGGCACTTTTCGACCGGTGCCAATTCGCGCGGTGGACTTGCACGAACGCAGCCGCACGGATCGTCCGATCAATCTGGCGCCAATCGGTGCAAACGCCCCAATCGGAATCGCCGATGTGACGCCGGGCTAAATCAGCAGGCGCCGTGTGTGCAGGTAGAGGCGGGAAGTGGCTTGCCGAGGTGGGGGGCGGTAGTCACGAGGCGTGAGGATCGCGAAGCGGTAACCTGCAGGTAGACCAACCACAGGCTGGACTGAAGGCGCGATCCGTTCCAACTGGACGCGATCCTTTGTCACTCCTGCATGCTCGCCATTAATCGCTGGATCCACGTTCAGCTTGGAATCGCAAGGCGAGGCCGGGTTATGGTGCGGGCGTTCGGAATGGGTTGCGCCGGAGGGGTACGCCGGTTGTGCCGCCACGAGCGTTTGCGAAACCTGATCGGAGTGCTCGTCAAATGCGGCAAACGCTTCGCAGCAAGGGAACAATGCGCTGTTAAGCCAGAATGCGACCCAAGCCAATACCAACGCCATGCGTGCAGACCGACAATGACGCAGCGGCAACCTGGTGCCAAGCACGCCACTGACACTTCGCGTCGTTGAAAGTGTTTTGATCAATTTGCACCTTGGTTGGAATTACCAACTGCCATCCCAAAACAATTTTTACACTGAAAGCAAAGCCGGTTCTGTTCGATGGCGTACAGAGGCCGGTGCGTGGGGACGCGATGCCCGCGAACCAGCGAGGTGCTTACATTGCCAGGTTGAGCGCATTGGCAGGCGGAGCCGTTGCACGCTCGCGGGCATCACGCTACTGAAGGCGCGGCACGCCAGTACTAGATTGAGCTGGGAACTTCTAAAAACCCTGTCATTCCCGCGTCAAGCGGGAATCCATGTTTTCGTAAGACACTGATGTGCGTAGAGATTTGGATCCCCGCTTTCGCGGGGATGACAAATTTTTTGGGGTTTCGAGAAGTTCCCAACGGCGTAGAACACCATTTGACGCGCCTCTTCAGCTCTTTCTGGCCTGTCGACCGCGCCAGTGCTTGCGTTTCATTTTCGATTCAGGCGGTTCGATTCAAGCGCAATGCATTGAACACCACCGACGCCGAACTCAAGCTCATCGCCAATGCGGCGATCATCGGCGAGAGCAACCATCCGGTGAAGGGATACAGCACGCCAGCCGCCAACGGCACACCCAGTGCGTTATAGACGAACGCAAACACCAGGTTCTGGCGCATGTTGCGAATAGTCGCGTTGGATAGCAGGCGAGCGCGCGCGATGCCGCGTAGGTCGCCCTTGATCAGCGTGACCTGGGCGCTGTTCATCGCCACATCGGTGCCGGTGCCCATCGCAATGCCGATATCGGCCTTCGCCAATGCCGGCGCATCGTTGATGCCATCACCGGCCATCGCGACGACGGCGCCCTTGCCCTGCAGTTTTGCCACCAGGTCGAGCTTGTCTTTTGGCTTGACTTCACCATGCACTTCATCGATCCCGAGTTTGGCGGCGACTGCCTTGGCGGTCGTGACGCCATCACCTGTCGCCATCACCACGCGAATGCCGGCTGCCTTCAATTGTTGCAATGCCTCCGCCGTACTGGCTTTCACCGGGTCGGACACAGAGAGTATGCCGGCCAGCACCCCATCGACGCCGAGGAACATGACGCTTGCACCGTCGCTTCGCAGCGCATCTGCTTCTCTGAGCTTCCCGCTCAAATCTATTTTCATGTCCGCCATCAGGGCGGCGTTACCCAAAGCGAGTTTCTTGCTGCCGACACGGCCACGGACACCGATGCCGCTTCCCGACTCAAATTCCTCGGCCTTGTCCAGCGTGAGACCGCGCGCCAGTGCAGCCGCCACCACCGCCTGCGCGAGTGGATGTTCGCTGCCTTGGTCCAGGCTCGCCGCAAGGCGCAGTACCTCGGCCTCATCGAATCCGCTGGCGGCAATCGCCCGCTCAAACACCGGCTTTCCTTCCGTCAATGTGCCGGTCTTGTCGACGATCAGCGTATCGATGCGCCGGAAGTTTTCGATCGCTGCGGCGTCGCGAAACAGGATTCCGTTGGTCGCCGCCTTGCCGGTCGCGACCATGATCGACATCGGCGTGGCCAGTCCCAGCGCGCAGGGGCAGGCGATGATCAGCACGGCGACCGCATTGATCAGCCCGAACACCCAGCTCGGTTCCGGCCCGACAAAACCCCACACAAAAAACGTCGTGAGGGCGATCGCCACCACGACCAGCACAAAGTAGCCCGCCACCGTATCCGCCAGGCGCTGTAACGGCGCTTTCGAGCGCTGCGCCTGTGTCACCATTTGCACAATCTGCGAGAGCATGGTCTCGGCGCCGACCTTTTCCGCGCGCATCACCAGGCTGCCGCTCGTGTTCATGGTCGCGCCGATCAGTTTGTCACCCACCTTTTTCATCACCGGAATCGGCTCGCCGGTAAGCATCGACTCATTCACTGCGCTGCTGCCTTCCGTGACAATGCCGTCAACGGGCACCTTCTCACCGGGCCGGACACGCAGCAGGTCACCCATGTGTACATGTGTGAGCGGAATGTCGTCTTCGCTGCCGTCGGGCTTGATGCGGCGCGCGGTCTTGGGCGCCAGGCCCAGCAGCGATTTGATGGCGGCCGATGTCTGGGAGCGTGCCTTCAGTTCCAGGATCTACCCAAGCAAGGTCAGCGAAACGATCACGGCCGCCGCCTCGAAATAGACCTGCACGCGGCCCATGGCGACAAAGGTTTCCGGGAACACGCCGGGTGCGACGGTGGCGACGAGACTGTACAAATAGGCGGCGCCGGTGCCAAGGCCAATCAGGGTCCACATGTTCGGGCTGCGGGTGAGCACCGACCTCACGCCACGCACGAAGAACGGCCAACCGGCCCACAGCACGACCGGCGTCGTCAACACCATTTCGACCCAGCTTTGCTGCGTGCCATGGAACCAGTCCAGACGATGGCCCGCCATGGCGAGGATGACAGCGACGATGGTCAGCGGAAGGGTCCACCAGAAGCGTCGCTGAAAATCGGCCAATTCCGGATTGTCGTCGTCATCGAGCGTGGGCATCACCGGCTCAAGCGTCATGCCGCATTTGGGACATGAGCCGGGCTCGTTGCGGCGGATTTCCGGGTGCATCGGGCAGGTGTAGATCGTACCGGCCGCCGGCGCTGAAGGCGGGCCGGCCTTTGTCGGTTTCTGTTCGACGGGTGGCGAACCTGCCGGCGCATTGCCGTGGTCATGCGTCATTGCATGATGGTCGTGTAAACAATGGTCGTCCGGCGGTGGTGGGGTACTCATCGAAGCTTCCTTTCAAATGACATTGCCGCACCCGCGATACGGGACAACGATATTGCGGAGCGGAACCAGGTCAACGATTTCATTGTTCTTGCACCCGTTTAGCTTACCGCAATCGGAAGTGCGGCCCGACCAACTTGCCGCGACTCACGTGGGCCGGTCTTCGTCGGCGTACCTTTGATGGTGTCCATGTCCGCCGTGTCCGAACACGTGCATAAGCGGACATGCCAGCAGTATCAAGTGGGGCGCAATGCCGAGGGTATGCCCCCAGTGCTCGCGAAGCACATAAAAAGCCACCATTGCGGCGAGCATGATTGCCGCACCTTTCCAGTCGGAAGTAGTTCGCGCGCCCGGATGATGGTCATGTTTAACCCTGTCATCGGTTGTCAGGTTCATGGTGCGGCGCAATCTGTCATGGAGTTGATGCAAATCGCACCGCGTGCCGGTCGGCAAACGCGCCGGTGGTGGCCTAGTGTAGTGCTTCACTCTTGATGCGACTAATAAAAACGATGGATTTTTCGTCG
>JBDTSU010000207.1:0-6425 GCA_039930965.1 Betaproteobacteria bacterium | reverse complement strand
TCAAAGGGGGGAGTCACATCGCGGCGGAAGGCGGCCGCATGCGTTCAGCCCCCCCGGCCCCCTTTTTCAAAGGGGGGAGTCACATGGTCGCAAATGTGTCGCTCCGTCGCCCCGGCGGCCCAACTGGGCCACGGTTCCGAGGTGCTTCCTTTGGCAAGCGCGTAATTGAACATCCCCGAACCCTTCATCCGCCGCCCGGTCGCGACCACACTGCTGACGATTGGCGTGGCGCTGGCCGGTGCGCTTGCCTTCAAGCTGCTGCCGGTGGCGCCGTTGCCGCAGGTGGACATTCCCACCATCTCGGTGTCGGCTTCGCTGCCGGGCGCGAGCCCTGAGGTGATGGCGGCGACGGTGGCGACGCCGCTGGAGCGCGCGATGGGGCGTATTGCCGGCATCACCGAGATCACCTCATCGTCGGCGCTGGGCAGCACCAACATCGTCATGCAGTTCGAGCTGAACCGCTCGATCGATGGCGCCGCGCGCGATGTGCAGGCGGCCATCCAGGCGGCGCGCACCGAATTGCCGTCCAGCCTGCCCAACAATCCCACCTATCGCAAGGTCAATCCGGCCGACGCGCCGGCGATGATCTTCGCGTTGACCTCCGATGTCCTCTCGCCCGGCCAGGTGTACGACATCGCCAATACCGTGGTGGCGCAGAAGATCGCACAAGTGAACGGCGTCGGGCAGGTGTCGGTGGGCGGCAGTTCCTCGCCGGCGGTGCGGGTGGAATTGAATCCGACCACGCTCAACAAGTACGCCATCGGCTTCACCGAGGTGCGCGCCGCTATCCAGGCCAACAACGTCAACCGGCCAAAGGGCATTGTCGAGGACGGCGAAAAGAGCTGGCAAATCTACGCCAACGACCAGGCGAAAAAAGCCGCCGACTATTTGCCGATCATCGTCGCCTATCGCAACAATGCGCCGGTGCGGCTGGGCGACATCGCCGAGGTCGTCGATTCGGTGCAGGACCTGCGCAACGCCGGCTTCGCCAACGGCAAGCCTTCGGTGGTGGTGGTGGTCACGGCGCAGCCCAACGCCAACATCATCGAGACTGTCGACCGCGTGCTCGCGCTGGTGCCTTCGCTGCAGGCGTCGATTCCCGCCTCCATCGACATGGACCTGGTGATGGAACGCACCACCACCATCCGCGCCAGCCTGCGCGAAGCGGAACGCACCATGCTGATCGCGGTGGCGCTGGTGATCATGGTGGTGTTCCTGTTCCTGCGCAACTGGCGGGCGGCGCTGATCCCGGCGGTGGCGGTGCCGGTGTCGCTGATCGGCACGTTTTCCTTCATGTACCTGGCCGGCTACAGCCTCGACAATCTCTCGCTGATGGCGCTGACCATCTCCACCGGCTTCGTCGTCGATGACGCGATCGTGGTCCTGGAGAATGTGACGCGGCATCTCGAAAAGGGCGCCACACCGCTTGAGGCCGCGCTGCGCGGCGCGCGCGAGGTCAGCTTCACGGTGGTGTCGATGAGCCTGTCGCTGATCGCGGTGTTCATCCCGATCCTGCTGATGGGCGGCATCATCGGCCGCTTCTTCCGCGAGTTCGCGGTGACGATGTCGATCGCCATCCTGGTCTCGCTGGTGATCTCGCTCACCACCACACCGATGATGTGCGCGCGATTGTTGCGGCACGCGCCCAAGCCGGATGCATCGCGGCCGCCGGGCAGGTTCACGCGCTGGAGCGTGGCCTTCGGTGACCGGGTCCACCGCGGCTACGAAAAGAGCCTGACCTGGGCGCTGCGTTTTCCGTTGCTGGTGTTCCTGATGCTGCTGGCCACCGTCGGGCTCAATTTCTACCTGTACGTGCAGGTGCCGAAGGGTTTCCTGCCGCAGCAGGATACCGGGCGCATCTTCGGCTTCATCCAGGCCGACCAGAGCATTTCCTTCCAGGCCATGCGCGGCAAGATGACCGAGTTCATCGATATCGTCGTGGCCGATCCCGATGTGGTGAACATGGCGGCGTTTACCGGTGGCGGCCAGCGCAACACCGGGCGCATGTTCATGTCGCTGAAGCCGCTGAAAGAGCGCAATGCCTCGGCCGAGCAGATCGCCGCGCGGCTGCGGCTGAAACTCGCCAAGGTGGCCGGCGCCAACCTGTTCCTGAATCCGGCGCAGGACTTCCGCGCGGGCGGGCGCTCGTCGAACGCGAGCTATCAGTTCACGCTGCAGGGCGACGACGTGAACGAGTTGCGCAAATGGGCGCCGCTGCTGCAGAACGCCCTGATGGATGCGCCGGAAATGACCGACGTCAATACCGACCAGCAGGTGAAAGGCCTGCAGATGAGCCTGGTGATCGATCGCCCGACGGCGGCGCGCATGGGGGTGACCACCGCCAACATCGACAGCGCCCTGTATCTTGCCTTCGGCCAGGCGCAAGTCTCGACCATCTACTCGGCCAACAACCAGTACCGGGTGGTGATGGAAGCGGCGCCGCAGTACTGGCAGAGCCCGGAAGCGCTCAACGGCATCTACGTGCTGTCATCCACGCGCGGCCAGGTGCCGCTGTCGGCCTTCGCCCGCTACGAGCCGACCACGGCCGCGCTGGCCATCAATCACCAGGGCCAGTTTGCCGCCAGCACGCTGTCGTTCAATCTGGCCGACGGCGTGGCGCTGTCCACCGCCATCCAGAAGATCCGCGACACCATGGCGCGCATCGGCGTGCCCAACACCATCACCGGCACCAACCAGGGCACGGCCAAGGTGTTCCAGCAGGGCCTTGAGAATCAGCCCTGGCTGATCCTCGCGGCGCTGCTCACGGTGTACGTGGTGCTGGGCATCCTCTATGAGAGTTACATCCATCCCGTGACCATCCTGTCCACGCTGCCGTCGGCCGGCGTGGGCGCCCTGCTGGCGCTGTGGGCGACGGGTACCGAGCTGTCGATCATCGCGCTGATCGGCATCATCCTGCTGATCGGCATCGTCAAGAAGAACGCCATCCTGATGATCGACTTCGCCATCGACGCCGAACGCCGCCGCGGGCTGTCGTCGCGCGACGCGATCTTCGAAGCCTGCATGCTCCGGTTTCGTCCGATCATGATGACGACCATGGCGGCGCTGCTCGGTGCGGTGCCGCTGGCCATTGGCTTCGGCGACGGCGCCGAGCTGCGCAAGCCGCTCGGCATTTCGATTCTCGGCGGGCTGATCCTGAGCCAGCTGCTGACGCTGTATACGACGCCGGTGGTGTACCTGTATCTCGACCGGTTCAGTTTGTGGTGCCGGCACAGGTTTTCGCGCAAAAGCCGCGACGCGGCGGCACCGGCGACTCTGGAGGTTTGATGAAGTATTTGAGGTGGCAGTTGAATTACTTGAGCTCGTCATCCCCGCGAAGGGTGAGACCGGGATTTCGCGAAGCACGGCCTCGCGCCGGACGAGCCGGAAATCGATGCAACGGTTTCGCTGGAAGTGGATCCAGTGACTCATTGGTGAACGCCACGGCGTTCCCGCGTTCGCGAGGACGACGGTACTCGGGATTTGCAATGTGCCTCGCCGCTGCGGCAATGCTGAGCGCCTGCGCCATCGGCCCCGACTACCAGCGCCCCGCGATGGACGTGCCCGCCGCCTACAAGGAGCAGCGCGACTGGAAGCTGGCCGAACCGAAGGATGAACTGATCCGCGGCAAGTGGTGGCAGGTATTTGCCGACCGCCAGTTGAACGCACTCGCCGAGCAGGTCGAAGTATCCAACCAGAACCTGAAAGCGGCCGAGGCAAGATACCGGCAGGCGACCGCGCTGACCCAGTCGGCGCGTGCCGGCCTGTTCCCGACGCTGTCCGCGGCGGCAAGTTCCACGCGCAGCAGCGCCGCCGCCGCACGCTCCGGCGGGAACAGCGCGACGACCACCAACCACAGCCTGACGGCCAACGTGAATTGGGAACTCGACCTGTGGGGTCGCATCCGCCGCCAGATTGAATCGGGCAATGCCTCGGCCGAGGCCAGCGCGGCCGATCTGGAAGCCGTGCGCCTGTCGCTGCAATCGGAACTGGCGATCAGCTATTTCCAGCTGCGCGTCAGCGACCAGCAAAAGCAATTGTTCGACGACACCGTCGCCGCGTATGAGCGATCCCTGGAATTGACGAAGAACCGCTATAACGTCGGCGTGGCCGCCAAGTCCGACGTGATCCAGGCCGAGGCGCAATTGAAGAGCACCGTCGCGCAGGCCATCGACCTCGGCGTGCAACGCGCGCAGCTTGAGCACTCCATCGCCGTGCTGATCGGCAAGGCGCCGGGCAGTTTCTCGCTGCCGCGCGAATCCTTCACGCTGAAGATGCCGGTAATGCCGGTCGGCATGCCGTCAACCCTGCTTGAGCGGCGTCCCGATATCGCGGCCGCGGAGCGGCGCGTCATGGCCGCCAATGCGCAGATCGGTGTCGCCAGATCCGCATGGTTTCCGGCACTGTCATTTTCAGGCTCGGGCGGCTATACGGGTCCCACCCTGGCCGATTGGATAAGCGCCCCAAACCGCTTCTGGTCGATGGGCCCGCAACTCGCGCTGACGCTGCTCGATTTCGGCAAACGTTCCGCCGCGACCGACCAGGCCGTCGCGTCATGGGACCAGACCGTCGCCACCTATCGGCAGACCGTGCTGGAGGGATTCCAGGAAGTCGAGGACAACCTGGCCGCGCTGCGTATTCTTGAGCAGGAGGCGCAAGTGCAGGATGATGCCGTGCGCGCGGCGCGCGAGTCGGTGGTGCTGACCCTGAACCAGTACAAGGCCGGTACGGTCAGCTACCTCAGTGTGGTTACCGTGCAGGCCTCGCAACTGTCCAACGAACGCACGGCGGTCAGTTTGCTCGGGCGGCGATTGACGGCGGCGGTGGGATTGATCCGGGCGCTGGGCGGAGGCTGGAGCGCGGCCGAATTGGCTGCGCAGAAATAGACGCGGATCGCCATTTGGCGGGCGTCACCGGTCGGAATTGCCCGGGAAGCCGCGCCAGTGCTTGAGTTTAGCCGGTGCTTTCGATTCGCATGCGAGTCGCCGGCGAGACGGCTGCCAAAGTTGCAGGCGGTGCGAACGACAAAGCCCGGCAAGTGATCGGCGAGCTACTCTTGAACACATGCAGCGCCGTGCGGCGGGCGCGCGTCATTCGCTCTGGCATATCACGAATACCTGGCGGTGCCGCCAATGTGCAGAGTCCGTGAAATGCTGCCGGCAAATTTTTAGTCGGAAAGCGGCCGTTCGACGGGTGTGATTTGTCGGCGCCGGAATCATGTGTTTGCTTTTTCAATTAGGACGTACTATTTTGAAGAATGTATTTGAACAAACAAGCAATACTTATCCAGACCTCTGAAATTGACGGTTTATGAACCGTCATATCGCATGGCTACTTAAAAGTTAGGCCACTAACAGTGGTGACATTAGGCACACAATATGCTAATGTGCGAGGATGAAACCGTTTCGCTGGAATCATGACAAGAATGAGGAACTGAAGGCCGAGCGTGGGATTTCGTTCGAAGAGGTCGTTCTTGCGATGGAGGCCGACGGGGTGCTTGATGTTGTGCGTCACCCTAATAGCGGAAAATATCCAAAGCAGCTGGTGTTCATAGTCGCTCTTGACGGGTATGTGCATCTTGTTCCATATGTCGAAGAGCCAGAGTACTACTTTCTGAAGACCATCATTCCAAGCCGGAAGGCGACCCGCGACTATCTGTTGAGGAAGAATCCACAATGAAACGTTTTGACAAATTCGAGCAAGATATGCTGGCGGCTTATGAGGGCGGCGTTCTGAAATCCATTTCTCCGACCAAAGCAGACTTGGCCAAGTTCAAAGCCGCCGCGTCTGCGACGTTTATCAAAGAACGACGCGTCAATATCCGCCTCTCATCGCCGGACCTGATGGATATTCAGGCGCGTGCGCTTGAAGAAGGACTGCCGTATCAGACTTTCATTGCTAGTGTTCTGCACAAGTATGTTGCGGGCCGGCTCGTCGAAAAGCCTTCTCGCCTAACATCTCGCTCAAGCGGACGCGCCACAAAGCGGCGCGCCGCTTAGCTCGGACGTTGAAGCTGTAGAAGGGTCCCCTTTGAAAAGTATTCGGATTTCGGTGCTCAAATTGGCCTTTCAGAATCGCGTACACGCCATGATCTGCCACGTGGGAATGGTGAACGTACCCCCGGCCCCATTCGGTTTTTCGGGGGCTTTTTCTACAGCCTCGTTAGGCCGCAAAGCGGAAAACTACGATGACCGTGAGACTCGAACACGCTAATCTATCCGTCCACGACATCGACGCGATTATTCGTTTTCTGCAGGCGGCGTTTCCTGAATTTCGGATTCGCCGAGATATGACGGAGCCTGACGGAGTGCGATGGGTGCACCTGGGCACCGAAGACACGTACATTGCGCTCAATCAAGCGCAAGGCCAGCTTGGCGCCAAGCGGAAGGGCTCGCCCTTGAATCATCTCGCCTATGAGGTGTCGGACG
>JBDTSU010000206.1:0-6436 GCA_039930965.1 Betaproteobacteria bacterium | reverse complement strand
TGTTGCGAATCGTCGCCGCCACCGATCTGCGCGAAGTGTTCACGGCCTTCGCCTTGCTGCTGGTCATCGGCATTGCGCAGGTCATGCTGCTGGCCGGGCTGTCGATGGGCCTCGGTGCGTTCCTGGCCGGCGTGCTGTTGGCGAGTTCCGAGTATCGCCATGCGCTGGAGACCGACATCGAGCCCTTCAAGGGGCTGTTGCTGGGACTGTTTTTCATTTCGGTCGGCATGACCATCGATTTCGGCCTGTTGCGCAGCCAGCCGGGGCTGGTGGCCGCGCTGGTGCTGGGCTTCCTGCTCGCCAAAACGCTCATGCTGTGGCTGGTGGCGCGCGTCCTCGGCGTCAACACCCGGCAGCGCTGGCTGTTCGCCATCCTGCTGTCGCAAGGCGGTGAATTCGCCTTCGTCGTGTTCGGCGCCTCGCGCCTCGCCGGCGTGCTGTCGCGGGAATGGGAGGCCTTGCTGACCATGGCCGTTGCCTTGTCGATGGCCACCACGCCGTTGCTGCTGATTTTGCACGATGGGTGGATGGCGCGCATCGAGTGCCGGGGCGGCAAGGCCGATGAAGCCGATGTCATCGACGAACAGGATGCGCCGGTCATCATCGCCGGGTTCGGCCGCTTCGGCCAGATCATCGGCCGGCTGCTGATGGCCAACGGCATGCGCACCGTGGTGCTGGATCACGATCCGGACCAGATCGAGTTGCTGCGCAAATTCGGCAGCAAGGTGTTCTACGGCGACGCCACCCGTCTCGACCTGCTGCACGCCGCCGGTGCCGGCAAGGCGCGGTTGCTGGTTAACGCCATCGACGACGTGGAAGACAGCCTCAAGCTCACCGACCTGGTACGCCAGCATTTCCCGCAACTGAATATCGTGGCGCGTGCGCGCAACGTCACGCATTACGTCGAGCTGCGCAAACGTGGCATCGAAATTGTCGAGCGTGAGACCTTTGAGTCCGCCTTGCTAGCCGGGCGCCATGCGCTGGAAGCGATGGGCATGGACCGCTTTCGGGCCCGCGACATGGCCAACATTTTCCGGCGTCACAACATTGCGATCACCGAAGCGATGATCGCGCACTTCGACGATGACGACCGCCTCGTCTCCGCGGCCAAAGCCGGGCGCGATGAACTCGAGCAGCAGTTCACGAAAGACCGGCAGCAGTTCGAGAAGGAACACTCGAGCAAGGGTTGGCACTAACCAATCGGCTTGCGCGGCACACCACGTCCCATGCGTCGGTAAATTCGGTAACGGTATTTCCCCATGACCGTGCCTGGTACGCTATCCGGATTCAAGGAACTCCACGCCGCGTGCTTGCAGGGCGGCCACCGTCGCCGGCACATCAGCGGCACCCAGGCCTGCGCGCGCCATGCGCTCGTCGCCATCGAGAGTACTTCCCGCGACCGATCGCGGGCAATCGGCCGGAAGCCGAGTGATTCGAGAATCTGGCCCAGCGCCGGCGGTCCGGGCGTTGCATACTCGACGAATTCGATTCCATCCAGGCCCGGCGGATTGGCGGATTCCGCCAGGAATTCGTAATCACTGTTCATAGCGGGCTCGCGGTTCTGTGCTCAGGCCCGGCATCGCGAAGTGCGCATGTCGTCCGATTGTAAGATGGGTCAAGCCGGTGAATGAGGTTTTCACGGCGACCCACATTTGCACTGGAGAACTGTGCGCCGCGGCCGGGGAGCGATGATTCATGGCACACTGCCCGGACACAGTTGACGTTGCCGGAATCTTGCATGCAAAGTCGTGATGTGATGATTGGGGGACCGCTAGGATGAAGCCGCTGAAAGTGCGTGGCAAGACACTGAATCCGCATGGACACGCGGTCATTTGTACGCCGCTGGTTGCGCGCACGGCGGACGCGTTGCGGGCCGAGTTGGCGTCGATTCTGCCGACGTGCCCGGATGTCATTGAGTGGCGCGTGGATTTCTTCGAGGGAATTCACGACCCCGCCATGGTTATCGGGGTGGCGCGGGCAATACGGCAAGCAGCAGGCTCCATTCCAATCATCTTTACGCGCCGCGCGTCCCACGAGGGCGGCGAGCCGATCGGCCTTGCCGAAGAAGCCGTCGTCGCGCTGTACGCAGCGGTGTGTGCAAGCGGCACCATCGATATCATCGATTATGAGCTTTCCCAGTCCGCCGAAAACCGTGAAAAATTGCGTGCGGCTTCGCGCGCGCATGATGTGGCCATGATCATGTCGTATCACAATTTCAGGAGTACGCCGGTCAGTGCGGAGCTGGTGAACAAGATCACCGACGCCGCGCGCCAAGGCGCGGATATTGCAAAGGTGGCGGTAATGCCGCAGTCGCCCGGCGATGTACTGGTCCTTCTGCAGGCGACGCTCGACGCGAGCCAGCACGTCGACATTCCACTGATCACGATGTCGATGGGGGGAATGGGCGCTATCACCCGGCTGTGCGGATGGATGTACGGGTCCGCCCTGACGTTCGCGGTCGGCAAGAGCAGTTCGGCACCCGGACAAATCCCGATCGAGGATCTGCGCGCCGCACTGAAGACGGTACAACGCGCGGTATCCGGCGGATAGGCAGGATCGACCGCGCTGGCGGCCGTCGGGCATGGATGCGGATTCGGCTGCTCGCATCAGACTACCCTGCCGCGCAATCAGTCCCGTGTGAGCCGCGGTGCGGCCGTGCCAGGCGGCACATATCGCGCCGGACGATCATGAAAACTCATCCGCTCGCTGTTTTCTGTCCGAATCGCGACGCTGTCGCCGAATTCAGTAAATTGTTGACGATTGCTCGACCATTGCGGCCACGGCGTTGCCGCTGTCGCCGGGCTGCCGGTCCTGGCGAATGCCCGCAGGCTGTCCATCATCCGCGCCGACAGGTTTCGATCAAATGCTGGCCAGTTGCGCGTCTTGCAAAACATATTCAACGCATCCCGCGTCCATTTGTTCGCTGCGGCAGGGCGATGGCGGCGTCGCCAACCAGCGAGCCCGCAAGGAAGCGTTTGGAAATTTTGTCGGTGAAGGGGTCGACTGGTACGACTTCCTGCTTTGCGGAATTACTGCCGCGCAGCTTGATATTCCGGGCGCTTCCCGGCACGATGCCGTCACCATATCAATTCAATGCCGAAAAACATGCCTACTCCCCACATCGATGCCCAGCCGGGCGACTTCGCCGACACCGTGCTCATGCCTGGCGATCCGCTGCGCGCGCAGTTCATTGCCGAAACCTGGCTCGCGGATGCAAAGCAGGTCAACAGCGTGCGCAACATGTTCGGCTACACCGGTACCTACCACGGCACGCGCATCTCGGTGATGGCGCACGGCATGGGCATCCCGTCGTGCAGCATCTATGCGACCGAGCTGATCAAGGACTTCGGCGTGAAGACCGTGATCCGCGTCGGTTCCTGCGGGGCGCTGATGGCGGATATCAAGCTCGGTGAAATCATCATTGCGATGGGGGCATCGACGGACAGCAAGGTCAATCGCCTGCGCCTGATGGACCATGACTTCGCGGCCATCGCCGACTACGACGTGCTGCGCCTGTCGGTCGATGTGGCGAAGGAGCAGAACAAGACCGTGCGCGTCGGCAATGTGTTTTCCGCGGATCTGTTCTACACGCCGCAGCCCGAGTTGTTTGACAAGCTTGAGAAGATGAAGGTCATGGCCGTCGAAATGGAACTCGCCGGCCTGTATGGCCTGGCGGCCGAATATGGCGCCCGCGCGCTGGGCATACTCACCGTTTCCGACCAGATCCGCACCCACCAACACCTGAGCGCGGATGCGCGGCGGACCAGCTTTGGCGAAATGATTGAATTGGCGCTGGAGACGGCGGTGAGGTGTTAGCCTGCGGCGAACCGTTCCACCCACGCTGTGACGGCTGTCACCACGCCGCAACGGGCTACCTCTCGCGAACGGAGGCAGGATGACAACCCTTGGCCTGAATCACGTAAACCTGCGTGCCGCGCGTGAGTTGCTCGATGCGCTGCGCGACTTCTACTGCGATGTGGTCGGCTTGCGGGAAGGCGCCCGGCCGCCATTCCCGCGATTCGGCTACTGGCTTTACGTGGGCGACCAGGCGGTCGTTCACCTGTCTGAAGCGGGTCCGGACGAGACGCAACGGGCGAACGTTGCGACGACTTTCGATCACTTTGCATTCGACTGCGCCGACCGAACGGGGGTCGAGGCGACGCTGAAACGCCGCGACATTGCCTATCGAACGATGACGGTTCCACTTACCGGGCAGGTGCAGCTGTTCATTCAGGATCCGGCCGGGAACACGGTGGAGTTGAACTTCGCGAATGGCAACGCCTGACGCCTCGGTCGTACTGACCTGCAAAGCCAGCTGAGCGCGCCGCGGGACGGACCCCGGCAGAAACAATTCCGCTACCCCAGGACAAGACAGCAGGCAGTTCAAAGTCTATGGCGGTGGCGGCCTGCCGGGCGTTTTCGGCCTGGAAGGCGCGCCGAATAATGACCTTTGCCTATTGATGCCGGCCGGCAATTTGTTTGCGGCGCTACAACGGCCGCGCCTTAGAACGGTAGCCGCACGATACTCTTCGTTTGCACGATGCCATTGACTGTGTAGGTCATGGTCGCGTTGTTCTGGTCGGCGAAATCCAGCGTCATGGTGCCCACGCGGGTGGTCGCGAACTGCGCGAGGTTATAGGTGAAGCCCAGCCACGACGACGACGTGGTGGCATAGAGATCGCCGGTGAACGCGGTACCGCTCCAGGAACCGCCGGGCACGGTGAAAAACGTCGAGCGGCCGGCGGCGTCGTAGGTGTACCAGACTGGAAACAGCATGCGGTCCTGCTGCGCGATGTTCAGGCCCCAGCCGTCCTCCTGCGCCCCCGCCCACCAGAGATCATTGACGACTATTCGCGGCTGGCCGGAATCGGCAGCAAAGACCTGGCGTTGGATGGACTTGGCGCCACTGACGCCGTTGATGGTGTAGCTGAGCATGGCGGTGTCGCGGCCATGGAAAGCGATGGTCGCATGGCCGACTGACGCGCCGGGCGAGAATTGCGCGCGGCTGTAAACGTTGAACGGCGCGGAAGTCGGGCGATACAGCAGCCCGGAAAACGCGGTTTGGTCCGCGTTCCAGGTGCCGCCAGGCATCACATACCACAGCGGCTGACCGGCATTGTCATAGGCAAATATCACGTTGAACTGGACCAGTCCGTGCTGGGTGATGGACAGGCCCCAGCCGTTTTCGGCCGGTCCGACCCACCATATGTCGGAGTAGTCTGTGAGGGTCGGCAACGCGGCCGGCGCCATGGCGACGAACGCGACATCGATGTTGAGCTGTTCCGAGGTCCTGCCGGAGACATGATTGGCCGGATAAACAAGGCTTGCCTGGTAGCGACGAGCGGTGCCGCTTGCCGGCGCAGTTGGCGCGGCAATGGTGCAGGCCACAATGCCCGCATCGACGGCATCCGCCAGCATCGCCAGCGGACGGCGCTCGCAGCCGGCGACGGCGTTGCCGTTTTCGGTGAAGGTGATGGTGCCGGCGGGAGAACGCATCCTGACCAGGACGGTCAAGGTCAGGTCGCGGCCGGCCACAGCCGGTGGCAGCGGGCTCACCGCTGCCGTCAACGCAGCGGTGTCGGACACCAGGCTCGGCAGGATGCCAAAGCTCTGCGTCACGGCCGGTGCCGAACTGATGTTGCCGCCACCAGACTGGTTTGCGGCGATGGTGCAGGTACCCACGGCGAGCATCGTCACCGTGTTGCCGTTGACCGTACAAACGGATGGAGTGCTTGACATGTATGCCACGGGCAATCCAAACGTCGACGTGGCGGCAAGGACGAGCGGCGCCGAGCCGAGAATTTGTGGCCGGGGCGCAGCAAAACTGATCGATTGGCTCACGGGCGAAAAGGGCGAAAAGGGCGAAAAGGGCGAAAAGGGCGAAAGCGAGGCGGGCACAGATGTATTTGCCAGCAATGTAAATGTTTGCATCACGCTTGGCCCGTTGCTGGCGACAATGGTGAGTGCATAAGTCCCTGCAGTCGTCGGCGTTCCGCTCAGCAGCCCTGTTGCTGGGTTGAATGACACGCCTGCCGGCAGCGCGCCGCTCAGGGACAGCGTCGGTGGCGGAATGCCGGTTGCGGTGACGGCAAACATGTTCGGAAAACCGACAAAAAATTGCGCAGCGTTGCTACTGGTGATGGCTAATGTTCCTGGGGATCCGAGTATCCGCAAGGTGAAAAACTGCGTCGCAAAGAAGCCATTGAAAGCGTTAAAGGTTAGATAGTAAGTTCCCGGATTCGTAGGCGTGCCGCTCAAAACACCGGTTGCCGGTTCGAACGTCAGGCCCGCCGGCAGCGTGCCGATTAGCGACAGAGTCGGTGCAAGCGAGCCGGTGGCGGTTATCTTGAAACTGCCGGCGGCGCCTGCGGTAAAAGTGGCCGTATTGGCAGTGGTGAAGGTCGGCGGCGGCACCGCCACCACGAGCGTAAACGAT
>JBDTSU010000205.1:0-6480 GCA_039930965.1 Betaproteobacteria bacterium | reverse complement strand
CTTCGTGCACGGCTTCACGCGCAACGACACGCTGTTCGGTACCTGGTATGTCTACGATGCCCAGGGCGCGCCGCGCTGGTACACGATCCAGTATTTGCAATGGAAGCCCGGCGGGACGGAAGCGGAAGGCCAGTTGTTCCTGACCAATGCCTCCGCGGTGCTGTGCCTGGCGCCGTTCACCGGCTGCCCGGTCGTCGCCACCAGCGTGATGCCGATAGCGCAGGTGAGCATCGTCATGCAGGGGCCGAATAGCGCGCGCATCACCGCGACCTCGCTGGGCGGGTCGCTGACGGCGAACGTGATCCGCTCGATTTTCTAAGGGCGGTTTGTGGAGTAATTCGGTAGTGGCGCATAGCAACCTTCCCGCAAGAATGACCGCTTTAAAATCCCTCCCGGCCTCCCTTTAGAAAAGGGAGGAGTCAGAATGACTTCCGCCTTTTCTAAAGGGGGACCGAGGGGGAGAGCGAAGCGAGGGGGCAATGCGGTGGCGGCGCTTGGCAATTTTCCCGCGAGAATGACCGCTTTGTCATGTATCGATAGTTCTGTGACACTGCGCTCGATTGTTGGTAGCACAGTCAGGATGTTGCGCTACGAATGGTGGCACGCCACGCCTGTAGCCCGCATATCCCCACGACGCACATTTTTTGTCCCTATGCAAACCCCTAGCATCGGCGGGCTTTACAGGCCGATTTGGGCCCAGATCGCCCGTATTTATTGGGCTGTCAAAAACTTAATGTTTCACATGAGGTTCCACACAATTTCGGGGGTGATTTTGTCGCTTTAACCCTTTGTTTTTACATGCGAATTCGAACAAAAAAAAATAGTGTTGCATTTTCATTAAAACGCACGATATAGTGCTGCCTGACCCACGCAAACACTAGATATGGTGTGACCTGTGGACACTTCTGTTCCTAATTCTTGTATGAGATCGGGACGCACGGTGGAAAACCTGTTGGCAAGTTTTTTCATGGCACCGTGCTCGGCAAAAATGCACATCGCACGCAGTTTGCATTCCGCCGCCAGGAAGCCCAGTACATTCTTTGGCTACCTGAACAAGTAGTTGAATTAATTAAAAAAAGACGCCCCTAAGGAGACCCCCCCATGCGACTTGCATCCGATATCAATCCGGCGAATCCCGCAATTGGCCTGACCGCAGCACCTGTGAGTAACTCGAACACCGATTCCGCCGAATCGCGCTATTCGGACTACAAGATCATCCGTCGCAATGGCTCCGTCGGCCCGTTTGAACCCACCAAGATTGCCGTCGCCATGACCAAGGCGTTCATCGCCGTCAATGGCGGCACCGAAGCCGCCAGCGCGCGCATGCGCGACATGGTGCAGCAATTGACCCTTGCCGTGGTCAATGCGCTGCTGCGCCACAAGCCTTCGGGCGGCACCTTCCATATCGAAGACGTGCAGGACCAGGTGGAACTCGCGCTCATGCGCAGTGGTGCCCATGAAGTCGCGCGCCATTACGTGCTGTACCGCGAGAAGCGCACCGCCGAGCGCGCCGCCGAGCGCGCCGCCAAGGTATCCGAAGCGGTGGCCGGTGAAGTCGCCGGCATCAACGTCACCATCAACGGCGGCCATCGTCCACTCGATGTGGTGGCGCTATCCACGCTGATCGAGGCCGCCTGTGATGGCCTTGGTGAATACGTGAATCCGAAGCAGATCCTCGAAGCCACCCTGCGTGACCTGTACGACGGTGTGCCGCAGGAAGAAGTGTTCAAGGCCGCCACCATGGCAGCGCGCGCGCTGATCGAAAAAGATCCGGCTTACACCAAAGTGTCGTCACGCCTGCTGATGCATTCGATCAGGAAGGAAATCCTCGGCGAAGAAGTGATGCCCGCCGACATGGCTGTGCGCTATGCCGAATATTTTCCCGGCTACATCAAGCGCGGCATCGAAGCCGAACTGCTCGACGAGCGCATGGCGCAGTACGACCTGAAAAAGCTTGGTCTCGCACTGAACGCCGAGCGTGACAACCAGTTCACCTACCTCGGTTTGCAGACGCTGTACGACCGTTACTTCATTCACATCGACGAGCAGCGCATCGAATTGCCGCAGGCGTTCTACATGCGCGTCGCCATGGGCCTCGCGTTGAACGAAGTGGAACGCGAAGCCCGCGCCATCGAGTTCTACAACGTGCTGTCCACGTTCGACTTCATGTCGAGCACGCCTACCCTCTTCAACTCGGGCACGCATCGCTCGCAACTCTCGTCGTGCTATTTGACGACGGTGTCGGACGACCTGGACGGCATCTACGAAGCCATCAAGGAAAACGCGCTGCTGTCCAAGTTCGCCGGCGGCCTCGGCAACGACTGGACCAACGTGCGCGCGATGGGCTCGCACATCAAGGGCACCAACGGCAAGTCGCAGGGTGTGGTGCCCTTCCTCAAGGTCGTCAACGACACCGCGGTCGCGGTCAACCAGGGCGGCAAGCGCAAGGGCGCGGTCTGCGCCTACCTGGAAACCTGGCACCTGGACATCGAGGAGTTCCTGGAACTGCGCAAGAACACCGGCGACGACCGCCGCCGCACGCACGACATGAACACTGCCAACTGGATTCCCGACCTGTTCATGCGCCGCGTGATGGAAAAAGGCAGCTGGACATTGTTCTCGCCGTCGGACACGCCCGATCTGCACGATAAATTCGGTGTCGAGTTCGAAAAAGCCTATACGGCTTATGAAGCCAAGGCCGAACGCGGCGAGATCAAACCCGCCCGCAAACTGCAGGCCATCGACATGTGGCGCAAGATGCTCTCGATGCTGTTCGAGACCGGCCATCCCTGGATCACCTTCAAGGACCCGTGCAATATCCGCTCGCCGCAGAATCACGTCGGCGTGGTGCACAGCTCCAATCTCTGCACCGAAATCACACTCAACACCAACGAATCCGAAATCGCCGTGTGCAATCTGGGCTCGGTGAATCTCGTCAACCACATGATGGACAGTGTGGATGGCGGCAAGGGTGGACGCGCGCTCGATCATGCAAAACTAAAGAGCACGATTGCCACGGCGATGAGGATGCTGGACAACGTCATCGACATCAATTACTACGCGGTGAAGAAGGCGCGCGATTCCAATCTCAAGCATCGCCCGGTTGGCCTCGGCATCATGGGCTTCCAGGACTGCCTGCACGAGATCCGCGTGCCGTACGCGTCGAACGCGGCCGTGTCGTTCGCCGACACCAGCATGGAAGCCGTCTGCTACTACGCCTACTGGGCCTCGACCGAGCTGGCCGAGGAACGCGGCAAGTACTCCACTTTCAAGGGCTCGCTGTGGGATCGCGGCATCCTGCCGCAGGATTCGCTAAACCTGCTGCGCGAAGAGCGCGGCGGCTATGTGGAAGTGGATATGTCCGCGACCATGGATTGGGACACGCTGCGCGGCCGTATCAAGACCCACGGCATGCGTAACTCCAATTGCATCGCCATCGCCCCGACAGCCACCATCTCAAACATCATCGGCGTCTCGGCGTGCATCGAGCCGACTTTCCAGAACCTGTTCGTGAAATCCAACCTGTCAGGCGAATTCACGGTGGTGAATGACTACCTGGTGCGCGATCTCAAGACCCGCGGCCTGTGGGACGAAGTGATGATTGCCGACATCAAGTATTTCGACGGCAGCCTCGGCAAGATCGACCGCATCCCGCAGGAATTGCGCGAGCTCTATGCCACCGCATTCGAAGTCGATACCAGCTGGATCATCGAAGCCGCCTCGCGCCGCCAGAAGTGGATCGACCAGGCGCAATCGCTGAACATCTACATGGCCGGCGCCTCGGGCAAGAAGCTCGATGACACCTACAAACTCGCCTGGCTGCGCGGCCTCAAGACCACCTACTACCTGCGCACGCTATCCGCGAGCTCGGCCGAGAAATCGACCGGCCGCGGCGGTGAACTGAATTCCGTTCCGATCGGTGGCGGCATGACCGGCATGGCGGGAATGGGCAGCGGAATGGGAAATGGAATGGGAAGTGCGAGCGCCGCGTACGCGGGTGATGGCGGCATGGGCGACGGCGCGGCGGATAGCAACAAATTCTGCAGTATCGATAATCCTGAGTGTGAGGCCTGCCAATAAATAAACCCGTCGTCCCAGCGAAGGCTGGGACCCAGTCCTTCCATTTATCTGACTACACAATGGACTGGATTGCCGGCCCGGCGCAACCCTTGTGGTTGTTCGCTGGAATGACGACAAAAGAGCAACACAGCAGCACCCACTTTTTCACCCACCAAAAGAAGAGGAAAAGCGAATGCAATTTCACATCTTCCAGGATGCAAAACTTGAATGGCGCTGGCAGCTCTCGAACGATGAGGGAAAGATGGTTGCCGATTCGGGCGAAGGCTATCGCGACAAGGATGCCTGCCTCGATTCCATTTCAGCGGTGAAAGCGTCCGACGAAGCCATCGTGCTGGAGAACGTCACCAGCCTGATGGATACCGAGTTGTTGTCGATGCCGGGATTTTTCCGGAAACATTAACCAACCGTCATTCCGCGGCGCGGCGTTTTTTTTGCAACTAGCGCGCCGAGGGATCTCTTCCGGCGAGCAAGGGGCCATTGCCGGCCGAAGAGATCCTTCCCCCTCCGGGACTCGGGATGACAGCAGCGAAAGGAAAAGATCATGGGTCTGATGAGTTTCATGAAGGAAGCCGGACAGAAACTATTCAGCCACAAGGAAGCCGAAGCCGCACAGCAGAAAGCGGCTGCGGCACCGGATGACGAGACCGCCAAGGCCAATCTGGAAGCTGCCAGCCAAAAGGCAGCCGACGCGATCATCGAATACATCCATGCCCAGAACCTCGATGCCAATGCGCTCGATGTGATGTTCGACGCCGAGACGGCAACCGTGAATGTGTACGGTGTGGCGCCCGACCAGGCGACGAAGGAAAAGATCCTGCTCTGCTGCGGCAACGTGGCCGGTGTTTCGCAAGTCAACGACAAGATGGAAGTCGAGGACCCGACGCCCGAGGCGCAGTATCACGAGGTCGTGAGCGGGGACAACCTCTCGAAGATCGCCAAGAAATTCTATGGCGACGCCAACAAGTACCCGGTCATTTTCGAAGCCAACAAACCGATGTTGACGCACCCGGACAAGATCTACCCGGGGCAGAAGCTGCGCATTCCACCGCTGTAGAAATGGATTTCCAAGGGGGCAACATGGTCTTTCATATTTATCAGGACATAGTCGGTCAATGGCGCTGGTATCTTTCCGCGCCCAACGGCGTCAAGATCGCCACCGCCCCGCTGGGCTACGCACGCCGCAACGATTGCCTGCAAGCCATCAAGCGCGTCCGCGAAGCCAGCGCCTCCCCAATGCTCTACGACAACTTCGGCCCGATCGCGAGTGTCTCCGGTGCATTGGTCGCCTAGCAGCGCGATGAAATTCGTATCACCGTACCCCAAATCGGGCACTTCCCCCTTTGAAAAAGGGGGACTGAGGGGGATTTCGGGTCGTCAAGCAAGCGACGCAGCACCAGCGTGAATGCCAGCCCGAAAACAAATTCTCTGGGCCGCCGCCACCCTGGCAGCCTTGGCAACCCCCCAGTCCCAAGCCGCCTGGGTCGAAAAAGCCTACGCCGTCCCCAGCCGGCCCGGCGTGGAACAAGTATTCGTGGTCTCGGTCGAGAAGAGCCTCACCGATGCCAAGGCAGTGAAGAACATGGTCGTCATGTTTGCCGGCGGGGCGGGGGCGATCGCCTCACCCGCGGCGGGCACGAGTGAACAGGCACCGGGCAACCTGAAATCGTTGCACGGATACCTGGCCGAAAAACTGGGCGTTGCAGTATCGATCGGCCTGCCCTCCGATCAGCAACAAGGCCTCTCGCTGGATTGGCGCGAGACCGCCGAGCATGAACAGGACGTGAGCGCCGTCACGGAAGTGCTCATGAAGCAGTACCCGGAAGCGAGGATCACGGTGTTGGGATTCAGTAATGGCGGGCGGTCGGCGGCGCACATCGGTGCGGGGCTGGGCCGCAAGTGGGGGGCGAGGATGCAGGGCGTGGTGCTGATGTCCACCTCCCCCGAAGCCTTCCGCCGCGACTGGATCCAGGCGCTGGAAGCAAGCAGGGATGGACAGAACATCAAGCGGAAAGTGCCGGTGCTGGTGGTGCATCACAAACGCGATAGCTGTTTGCCCTACCGCGAGATCGAGTCCGACGCCAAGTGGCACGACCTGATCCTCGTGGACGATGCCAAGCAGCCACGCGTGGACGCCTTCCGCCGCGATTGCGGCCACGGCAGCGCCCACCAGTTCAGCGGCCGCCAGGATTGGGTGTACCAGGCCGTGGTGGATTGGATCAAGACCGGCAAGGTAACGGAGTTGAGTAATTGAAGTAGAGGTACAACTGTTTCCCATGTGCCTGTCATTCCTGCTTTCGCGGGAATGACAGCCAAAGCAAATCAAAGCAACGAAGCATCAGCAGCACCGAAATCCAGAAAACCCAGCCATCAGGAATCACAAAATGCCCAAAGCGCAAAAAA
>JBDTSU010000204.1:0-6534 GCA_039930965.1 Betaproteobacteria bacterium | reverse complement strand
GATCGAACTCATCATCCTCGATCTCATGATGCCGGGAATGAACGGCCTCGAATTCCTCGAAAAAATGAATGCGGTGCGCGGCGATCTTCCAGTGATCGTGCAAACCGCACAAGGTTCGATCGAAACCGTGATCAAGGCGATGCGGGCGGGGGCCGACGACCGAATATCGTACGGGGGCGTGCCGCCAAAAATGAGGTAGTCCACGCTTCCGCTTGGGCAATCTCCCGCAAAAGAGCCGGTGACCGTCCATTCCGGCGGAACGGTCACGAATTCGCCACCGGCAACCGTTGATTGCTTGATGAAAAAAGTCGCGATTCGGAAGGCGCCCGTCTGAAGGTCGGTAGCCTTGATTGTCGCAATTTGCGGAGCTGCGCCGGTGTCGGCGCGAAGCACGGTCGTGGCACGTCCTGACTCGTCAGAGGTGACGGTGACCGAGGTGGAAAAAGTCGTCTGCGCGATGTCAACTGGAAAGCGATAACTTCCCTGCACGACGTCGAAGCGCACGCTTCTGCCGCGCGCCGGGACACCATTCTGGCTGACGGTCAAACTGGCCGTCCCCGATTGCCCGGCACAAACGACGCCGACGCCCGCACAGCTCGGAAAAGCCGGCGGGGCGGTGCCGGTGATTGTGATATCACCATTGATGAGGTTGGGCAGAATGGTGATAACGGCTGTCGCATTCTTGCCTGCCTGATCCGTGACCGAAATCGTCACGGTTGCATTTTGCTGTGTCGGAATCGCATTGGGATCCACCACCGGGACCGAACTCGGCGTCAGGACAATCTGCGCGTCCGACACCGATGAACTGGGGATGGGCAACAAGGTCGCGTTGCTGGACGTTAAGAGATATGGCAGCCTGACGCCACCGCCGGATATGGTCAAGGTGAAGGGCACGCCCGAATAGGCCGTGGCGGACGATGGCGACAGGGTAAATGCCAGCGTCGGGTCGCTGGAAGACGAAACGGCCCCGCTTCCGCATGAACTGAGCAGCATCGCGAAGCACGCAGTGAGAAAAAAAGTGACGCCGCGCTCGATCATCCCATTCATCTTCACGAAAACTCCCATTCCAGTGTTGAGGCATCACAGCAACAATACCGCAAAAGTACTTGCCAGCATTGGAATTCTATCAAAGCGCCCCAGCTAAAACATTATCCTCGCAAGGCAGAAGGCGCGCTACCGCCCCGCGGAAACCATTACCTCACAGACAAAATTGTTGCAGCGCGCAATAAGCGGCGCTATCATGCAATTATCCAGGAATAGTCTTTCTGTATCAGCGTGTTGGGTGGCTTTATCGAGCGTCCCGTCCGTCGAAAAACTGCGGGGCCAAAAGCCCAGTATTCCCGGTAACAATCAACGCCATGCCACATTGCGGTTCCGTGCGAACATCCCGCAATGCATTTTGTTACCACGCTTTTCTCGGAGTATCTACGCATGTCAGAAGTCGACGCCGTTTCCGTGCTCTCGCCCGCCGCACAGGGGTTATATGACCCTCGTCACGAACATGACTCGTGCGGTGTCGGCTTCGTCGCCAATATAAAAGGCAAGCGCTCCCATACGCTGGTTGAGCAGGGGCTCAAGATCCTGGAAAACCTGTCGCATCGCGGCGCCACCGGTTATGACCCCTTGCTGGGCGACGGCGCCGGCATTCTGATCCAGTTGCCGGACCAGCATTTGCGCCGCGTTTGCGGCAAGCAGGGCATGACATTGCCGGCGATCGGCCAGTATGGCGTCGGCATGGTGTTTCTGCCGCGTGAACCCGCATCGCGCATGGCCTGCGAACAGGAAATTGAGCGCGCCATCCACGCCGAAGGGCAGATACTGTTGGGCTGGCGCAATGTGCCGACGGACAATCATGGTCTGTCGCCCGCGACGATCGCGGTTGAGCCCCTGATTCGCCAGGTCTTTGTCGCGCGTGGATCGAGCGACATGAGTCAGGACGATCTCGAGCGCAAGCTCTACATCATCCGCAAGCGCTCCGGTCATGCCATCCAGGCACTGACGTTGCGCCACGGCAAGGAATTCTATGTGCCGTCGTTTTCCACCCGCACCATTGTTTACAAGGGCATGTTGCTCGCCGATCAGGTCGGGAAGTATTTTGTGGATCTGCGTGATCCGACGATGAGGACGGCGCTGGCGTTGGTGCATCAGCGCTTTTCGACAAACACCTTCCCGACCTGGGACCTCGCCCATCCTTTCCGCATGATCGCGCATAACGGCGAGATCAATACCCTGCGCGGAAACGTCAACTGGATTCGCGCCCGGCAACAGGCCATCGCCTCGCCGGTGTTAAAGGACGATCTCAACAAGATCTGGCCACTGATTTACGATGGGCAGTCGGATTCGGCCAGCTTCGACAATTGCCTGGAAATGCTGGTGATGGGTGGCTACTCGCTGGCGCACGCGATGATGATGATGATCCCGGAGGCGTGGAGCGGCCACAAGCTGATGGATGAGGATCGCCGCGCTTTCTACGAATACCACGCGACGCTCATGGAAGCCTGGGACGGCCCGGCGGCAATGGCCTTTACCGATGGCCGGCAGATCGGCGCGACGCTGGACCGCAACGGCCTGCGTCCGGCGCGCTACATCCTCACTGACGACGATATCGTGGTGCTGGCCTCTGAAGTCGGCGTGCTCGATTTTCCGGAGTCGAAAATTGTCAAGAAATGGCGCCTGCAGCCCGGCAAGATGTTCCTGGTCGATATTGAAAAGGGCTGCATCGTCGACGATGATCAGTTGAAACGGGAACTCGCCACCGCCAAGCCCTACCGGGAATGGGTCGAACAGGCCCGGATCCGTCTGGACGATCTGCCGGAACCCGCGCCCGCCGAGAAATCAACCGTGCCGCTGCTCGATTTGCAGCAGGCCTTCGGCTATACGCAGGAAGACCTGAAGGTCATCCTCTCGAACATGGCCCGGACAGGCATCGAAGCGACCGGCTCGATGGGCAACGATTCACCGCTGGCGGTACTGTCGGACAAGCCGCGCAACCTGTATCACTACTTCAAGCAACTGTTTGCGCAGGTGACCAATCCGCCGATCGATCCGATTCGAGAAGAATTGGTCATGTCCACCGCGATCACCATCGGTCCTCGGCCGAATTTGCTGGATATCCATCACTCCGACCCCGGCCAGTGGCTGGAGGTGGCGCAGCCGGTGCTGACCGCCGACGACATGGAGAAGATTCGCCATATCGACATGTTTACCGGCAATCACTTCCGCAGCCATGAACTCGACATTACCTATCCCGCGGGATGGGGTACGGAAGGGATCGAAGCGGCCGTTGCCTCGCTGTGCGCGCATGCCGAAGACGCGCTGCGCCTGAACTACAACCTGTTGATCGTCACCGATCGCAAAGTGAATGTCGATCGCGTGGCGATACCGGCATTGCTCGCCGTCGGCGCGGTGCACCAGCACCTGGTCCGAAAGGGGCTGCGCACCTCTACCGGGCTCGTGGTCGAAACGGGCAGCGCGCGGGAAGTTCATCATTTCGCCCTGCTGGGCGGCTACGGGGCCGCGGCAGTGCATCCATATCTCGCGCTCGAGACGCTGCGGAACATGGGCGATTACCTTTCCGGCATTGACCCCAGGGAGGCTGAGCAAAAGTACATCAAGGCCATCTCCAAGGGGCTGCTGAAGGTGATGTCGAAGATGGGCATTTCGACTTACCAGAGCTATTGCGGCGCGCAGATATTTGAAGCCGTCGGGCTGTCCAGTGCGTTTGTCGACAAATATTTCACAGGCACCGCGACCAACGTCGAAGGCATCGGCATTTTCGAGATTGCCGAAGAGTCCATGCGCCAGCATCGCAAGGCATTCGGAGACGATCCCGTTCTGCGCACCCAGCTTGACGCCGGCGGCGAATATGCCTACCGGGTCCGTGGTGAAGAGCATATGTGGACACCGGACGTTATCGCCAAGTTGCAGCATTCCACCAAAGCGAATTCGTACTCGACCTACAAGGAATACGCAACGCTCATCAATGACCAGACGCGCCGCCACATGACGTTGCGCGGCTTGTTCGAACTCAAGGCGGCCGGATCACCGGTGCCGATCGAGGAGGTCGAGCCGGCAAAGGAAATCGTCAGGCGATTTGCCACCGGGGCGATGTCGCTGGGCTCCATTTCGACCGAGGCGCATACCACGCTTGCCGTGGCGATGAACCGCATTGGCGGGAAATCCAATACCGGTGAAGGCGGCGAGGATCCCAGGCGCTTCATCCCGGTACTGAAGGCGGGCGAGACGCTGAAGAGCAAACTGGGTGACGCGGTCGAAACCGACATCCGGCTGCAGGTGGGGGACTCCCTGCGCTCGCGCATCAAGCAGGTGGCTTCCGCCCGTTTCGGCGTCACCGCCGAATACCTCAATTCGGCCGATCAGATCCAGATCAAGATGGCGCAAGGCGCCAAGCCCGGTGAAGGCGGGCAGCTGCCGGGACATAAGGTCTCCGAGTACATCGGCAAGCTGCGTTTCGCGACCCCGGGCGTCGAGCTGATTTCACCGCCGCCGCACCACGATATCTATTCCATCGAGGATCTGGCGCAACTGATTCACGATCTGAAGAACTGCAACTCGCGCGCCTCGATATCCGTGAAACTGGTCTCCGAGGTCGGCGTCGGGACGGTGGCTGCGGGCGTCGCAAAAGCCAAGGCCGATCACGTCACCATCGCCGGCCACGACGGCGGTACCGGCGCCTCGCCGGTGTCATCCATCAAGCACGCGGGAACGCCCTGGGAACTGGGCCTGGCCGAGACCCAGCAGACACTGGTGCTGAATCGTCTGCGCGGACGAATTGCCGTGCAGGTGGATGGACAGATGAAGACAGGACGCGATGTGATCATCGGCGCCCTGCTCGGCGCGGATGAATTCGGCTTTGCGACGGCGCCGCTGGTGGTCGAAGGCTGCATCATGATGCGCAAATGCCACCTGAATACCTGCCCGGTCGGCGTGGCCACGCAGGATCCGGTGTTGCGCCGCAAATTCACTGGTCAACCCGAGCATGTGGTGAACTTCTTCTTCTTTGTCGCCGAAGAAGTGCGTGAGTTGATGGCGAGCATGGGCATTCGAAAATTCGATGACCTGATCGGCCGCGCCGACCTGCTCGACACCCGCAAGGGCGTCACCCACTGGAAAGCCAAGGGCCTGGATTTCTCGCGTATTTTCCATCTGCCCAGCATGCCCAAAGAGGTCGCCCGCCATCATTGTGAGACCCAGGATCACGGCCTGGCCGGCGCACTCGACAACCTGCTCATCGAGCGTGCCAAGCCGGCACTGGAAAAGCGCGAGAAGGTCGCCATTGAAGCCACGATCCGCAACCTGAATCGAACCGTTGGCGCCATGTTATCGGGAGAAGTGGCGCGGCGATTCGGCAATGAAGGCCTCGCGCACGATACCATTTCAATCAAGCTTACCGGCACTGCCGGGCAGAGTTTCGGCGCATTCCTGGCGCGCGGAATTACCCTTGAGCTGACGGGCCAGGCCAATGACTACGTCGGCAAGGGATTGAGCGGCGGGCGCGTCATTGTCAAACCGCAACCGGAATTCCGCGGCAACCCGATGGAAAACATCATTGTCGGCAATACCGTGTTGTATGGCGCGACGGCGGGTGAATCCTATTTTCGGGGCGTCGCCGGTGAGCGGTTCTGCGTGCGCAATTCCGGCGCATCGGCGGTCGTCGAAGGATGCGGCGACCATGGCTGCGAATACATGACCGGTGGAACCGTCGTGGTGCTGGGCGCCACGGGACGCAATTTTGCCGCCGGCATGTCAGGTGGCGTCGCCTATGTGCTGGACGAAGACGGCAGTTTCAGAAATCGTTGCAACCTGGCCATGGTGGAACTTGAGCCGATCGGCGACAGCGTGATGCCGGCCTCGCATCTGGGGATGTCCGACACCGCGTTGCTCAAATCGCTCATCGAGAGTCACGCCCGCCATACCGGCAGCCAGCGCGCCCTGGACATTCTCGGCAATTGGCCGAAATGGTCGCGGACTTTCGTAAAGGTCATGCCCACCGAGTATCGGCGTGCACTGACACAACTGGCCGACAAGAACGCTGCCGCACTCAAACAAAAAGCCGCCTGAATCGCGCATCAGGTCACTCACCCGACAACACAATCAAGGCGCGATGACCGCGCGAAAGAAACTGCATGGGCAAGCCAACAGGATTTCTGGAGTATCAGCGATTGAGCGAGGCATCGATCCCGCCTGCCGAGCGACTGAAGAACTACCGCGAGTTCACGCTGCATCTCAACGACGACGAGGCAAAGACGCAGGGTGCCCGCTGCATGGATTGCGGTATTCCGTTTTGCCAGAACGGATGCCCGGTCAACAATATCATTCCGGATTTCAACGATCTGGTGTACCGCCAGAACTGGCGGGATGCGCTTGAGACATTGCATTCCACCAACAATTTTCCGGAGTTCACCGGCCGCGTCTGCCCTGCGCCGTGCGAAGCGGCATGCACCCTCAACATCAACAACGATGCCGTCGGCATCAAGTCCATCGAGCACGCCATCATCGACAAGGGCTGGGAAA